>JAAZNR010000563.1 GCA_012798155.1 Thermogutta sp.
CAGCTTCTGCAATTTGTCCGCGCTGCGGCAGATGTGCCGGAATTGCCTGATCGCGGACGTGCCCGCCGTCGTAGGCTCGCTGGACATCGTGCTGGGCGAGGTGGATCGCTGATCGCCGCCGCCCGCCGCAGCGGCACACGCGACCACGAACGGAATCGGCGGCGGTCGGCGGCGGGCCGATTCGCTCCCTGATGGGAAATTTGGATAGATCGACAGGGCGGATATGAGAGCCGGAGAAAGATGGCCGACTGGCTGATCCGACAATTCGGCGGAGACGCGGCCTCGCCTTGGGCCTGGGTGGTTTACGCCGGCGTGGCGCTCTTCCAGGCCGTCGTGATCCTGGCCGTCGTGATGACGATCGTCGCCTTCGCCACCTGGGTGGAGCGGAAGGTCGCGGGCCGCATCCAAGATCGCCTCGGTCCCACCCGCGTGGGCGGGCGGTTCGGCTGGCTCCAACCGCTGGCCGACGGCCTGAAACTGCTCTGCAAGGAGGATTTGATCCCGCGGGATGCCGACGGTTTCCTGTTTCGCCTGGCGCCCTATGCCGCGTTCGCGCCGGCCTTCGCCGTGTTCTTGGCCCTGCCCTTCGCCGACGGCTGGGTCGCGCAGCACCTGAACATCGCGGTTTTCTTCATTCTGGCGGTGGCGGGACTGGAGGTCTTCGGGATCATCCTGGGGGGGTATGCGTCCGGGTCCAAGTGGTCGCTGCTGGGCGCCATGCGGGAAGGGGCGCAGGTCGTCAGCTACGAGGTGCCGCTGACCTTTTCGGCCGTGATCCCCGTGCTCATCGCCGGGACCATGGACTTGACGGCCATCGGCAACATGCAGCGGGGATGGTTCTGGAACTGGTTCCTGTTCCACGACCCTTTCACCTTCGCCGCGTTCTGGATCTACATGACGTGCGCCACGGCGGGTACCAACCGCGCCCCGTTCGACCTGGCCGAGGCGGAGAGCGAGTTGGTGGCGGGTTTTCATACGGAATACTCGGGGTTTCGCTGGAGCGCGTTTTACATGGGCGAGTACGCCTCGATGACGGCCTTCAGCGGCTTGGCCGCCATCCTGTTCTTGGGCGGGTGGAACGGCCCCATCCCCGTCCTTTCCGCCGTGGGGCTGACCGCCGCGAGCGGACCGTTGGCGGGTTTCCTGGGAAATCTCCTCGGTTCCGTCAACTTCCTCGCCAAGTGTCTGGCCGGCGTGGTGTTCATGATGTGGCTCCGCTGGACGCTGCCCCGCCTGAGAATCGACCAAGTGATTGCCATGTGCTGGAAGTATTGCTTCCCGTTGGTGTGCGCGGCCTTCGTGGGGGCCGTCCTGTGGACGTACTTTTTCCCCGGCGGCTTGATTTTCGGGCGGCCGCTGGGAACCGTGCCCGAGGTCGCGTCGCCGAGCGCGCCGCGCGTTGCCGCTGCCGGCGCCGCAAATCGGGCCGGGAATGGAGGCGGCCGGACGATCGCCTCCGCGCCGCAAGCCGCCGGAGAAGGCCGCGGATCGTACCGGGCGGGGAGCGCCGCCCTCGGCGCCGAAGGCTCGCGGCCGAAGTCCGTTCCGGAGGGCCGCTCCGGCGGGTGAAAACGTCATGGATTGGAATTGGGTCTTTTTCATCATCCTCGCCGCGATCACCGTCACGTCCGCCGTCGCGGCCGTGATTACCAGCCATATCGTCCGCATGGCCTTTTATTTGGTGGTCTGCCTGGGGGGCGTGGCGGGACTGTTTTTCTTGGCCGGCGCGTACTTCCTGGGGGCCGTGCAACTGATGGTCTACGTCGGCGGCACGGTCGTGCTGATCGCCTTCGGCGTGATGCTGACCGCGCGAACCCCCTTCGTGCGGATGCAAACCACTCCCGATCAATGGCTGCTGGGCCTGGCGACGGCGGCGACGCTGTCGGCGGTTCTGGTCCAGGCGAACCTGCGTTTTCCCCGCCCGGCCGACCCGCCGCCGGCGGTCACGGAACCCGCGGTCTCGCCCGGCGGACTGGGCACGGCCCTGTTGGGGCTGCGGATCGACGCGGCCTCTCCCGCGGAAGAGGGCACGGACGGTGCGGCGTCCCTCGGCTTGGCCTACCTGCTCCCCTTCGAGCTTGTTTCCGTCCACTTGCTGACGGTGTTGATCGGGGCGGCCTACCTGGCCCGGCCCCGGCGTCCGACAGGCACGGAATCCGAGGGGCGTCGAGAAGCCGCGTGGGGGCAGTCGGGCGGTCCGGATGCGGCCCTCGCCGCGCTCGCCGCCGCACAAGACGGCGGATCGTGACCCCCGGCGCCGCGCATGGTCGGCTGCCGGGCCTGTTTCGGGACGCCGGGAAACGCATCACCACGAGCTTGGTCAACGAAGATACGTCAACGAAAGATCGAAAGATATCGGGTAGCCATGATCGATCCGCCGCTTACTCAGATTCCCCTGGCCGCCTATTTGCTGGTGGGAGTCGTGCTTTTCGTGACGGGCATCACCTGCATGATCGCCAAGCGGAACCTGATCGGCATTCTGATCGGGATCGAGCTGGTTTTGAACGCGGGCACGATCAACCTGGCGGCGATGTCCAGCCCGTTCGTGGCGGGGAGCAGCCTGCCCCCCTTGGACGGCCAAATCTTCGCCCTGTTCGTCATTCTCTTGGCCGCTGCGGAGGCGGCCGCGGCCTTGGCCATCGCGCTGACATTCTACGGCGGTTACGCGACGATCGACGTCGATCACGGTGATCGGTTGAAGGGATGATGGAACCTCAGACGGCAATTCCGAGCTTGCTGGCGGCGGCCTGCCTGGTGCCGCTGGCCTCGTTCGTGGTCATCCTGCTCGCGGGGCCGCATTTGGGACGCGGCGGCCGCTGGGCCGGCTACATCGCCACGGGGGCCATCGCGATTTCCTTCGTCCTCTCCGCGGCGGCGGCCTACCAATGGTTCTCCGCCCATCCGCTCGCGGCATCCGCCGGTTCCCATGATGCGCCGGACGAGCCCGCTCTTGGCCGTGACGATCCTGCTTTGGGCGATCACGATCCCGCTCCCGACGATCGTGAGCCCGCACAGGGCGATGAGGATCCTGCTCTTGGCCGTTACGATGCCGCACTGAGCAATGACGATCACACTCTGGGCGATCACGATCCCGCTCCCGACGATCGTGAACCCGCACAGGGCGATGAGGATCCTGCTCTTGGCCGTTACGATGCCGCACTGAGCAATGACGATCCCGCTCTGGGCGATGACGATCCTTCTCTAGGCCGTGACGATCCCGCTCTGGGCGGTCACGATCCCGCCCTCGGCGGTCACGCCCCGGCCGCGCCGTCCCCCCTGACGGGAACGTGGTACACGCTCGCCCGGTTCGGCGACCTGCAACTCGGCGTCGGTTACTATATCGACTCGCTCACGATCGCGATGTTCCTCATGGTCGGCTTCGTCGCGACCTGC
>JAAZNR010000564.1 GCA_012798155.1 Thermogutta sp.
CGCCCTTGTCCTCCCAATCGTCGCCCATCGCGACCTGCTCACCGTCCGGGGCGAGAAGACGGATCAGCGAATCGACGGGCGATCCGAGTCGCCGGGCCGTGACCTCCAGCACGATCTCCTCGCCCTTCTTCCCCGTGAAGGCATAGAAGTCGCGGTCTCCCCGGCGATCGACGGCGCCGTTGACGATGGTGTCGAGCGGCACGGCTTGGGCTTGGGCGAGGGCGTCGTTCGGCTCCTGCTCCGAAACGTCGGGAAGAGTATCCACGGCGAACAAGACCCGGCCCAGGGCGCCGTTCATCCGAGCGGCGGAGAGGGCATGAATCCCCGGCGGCAAATCCGCCGCGGATATTGTCAGAGTCCGCTGGGCGAGATTCCAACCGTCCAGGCGGAACGTCTGCGTCTCGCCTTGCCGCAGACCCGCCGGCTCGACGGCCGTGATGAAGGGAATCTCGCCGACCGCCATGCGGTACACGAAATCCTCGCGGCCGCGGAACACGGCGTCCTTGATTTCCAGCACATAATCGCCGTCGGCCGGTATCTCGGCGTTGAGAACGGGGTCGGGGTGAAAGCGATAGTCGTCCACGTAGGCCGCCTCCTTGCCGTCCGCGGTTTGCAGGCTGAGCGTGGCTTGGAACCAGCCCGGCACGGCGTCGGCCAAGTACGGAATCAGTTCCCGGGCGAAGACGGCGGCCGTGAGACGCTGCCCCTTTTTCGCCGAGAATCGGAAGCGATCGACATCGCCGGGGAGGATCTGCCCGTTGATGACCAGGGGAAAGGCTCCCGTGATCCGCTGTGCCTCGTCACTTTCATTGGGTTCCTGCTCCGAGATTTCTCGCCACGGTCCCACCTGAAATCGCAGGGGGTTGGATACGGCCGCCGGACCGACGGCGCGGAAGAGGTAGGTTCCCTGAGCAACTTGGGGCGAAACCGTAATTTCCACGATCAATCGGTCGGCGATCTGCGGGTTCGGCTGCCGCTTGGGATCGTTGCGGATGCGGCGGAATTCCTCCACGGCTTGGATGTCCTCGGCGGAGATGCCGGCGTCCTTGGCCACGTCGATCAAGACCGACATGGAATCGGCGGGCAGCCCCATCCGCCGCCGGCGGGCGGTTTCCGTTCGCACGCGCTCCCGCAACTGCATCAGCTTGTCTTGCAAGTCGTTGACTTGCTTTGGCGTCAGCGGTTTGATCAAGCGGACCACCTTGGCCTGGATGCCGCCTTCCGGCAGTCCTTGGCCGGAGAAGGCGACTTCCCGCACGCCGTCCAGAAATTGGCCGCCGACCGTGACTTGGAACGTCGTGCCGGCCCGTCCCCCGGCCGGATAAACGTAGCCGATGCCGGGCGCGCGTTGCTGCGCCGCTGCGATGGATCCCAGCCACGTCGCGGCGGAGCACACGGCCAGGACCGCCGTCCCCGTTCGAGAAGCCTTCATCGTGATCCTCTCCGATCTCGTTTTTTACAGGATTTCGCTTAAGAAGCCGCAGGGCGATTTTCCGTTTTCGGGTTCGGGCGTGAGCCGCACCATGTCGCCCGAGGGATGCCGCAGCGAGGCCGTGGGGTCGATACCCAGGAGTTGATAGACGGCGGCGATGAGGTTGGCGGGATGCACGGGCTTGTCCTTGGGGTCTTCGCCCTTGGCGTCGGTGGAGCCGAGGACGTGCCCGGCCCGGAAACCTCCGCCCGCCACTAGGACGGAGAAGGCCCGGCCCCAGTGGTTGCGGCCGCCGCTCCAGGGCGGTTCCCAAAGGACCTTGGGACTGCGCCCGAATTCGCCGCAACACCATACGATCGTGGAATCCAGCAGGCCGCGGTCCGACAGATCGGAGAGCAGGGCGGATAGCCCGCGGTCGAACTCCGGCAGCTTCCGCTGCATGGTCTGGAAGTGCTGTTTGTGGGTATCCCAGCCCTTGTAGTTGATGGTGATATAGCGGACGCCGCGCTCGACCAGCCGCCGGGCGACGAGGCAGGATTGCCCGAAGGTGTTGCGGCCGTAGCGTTCGCGAACGTCGTCGGATTCTTCGGCGGGTTCGAAGGCCTTGCCGCTGTCGCCCAGGATCAGGTCGTAGGCCGCCTCCTCTGCCTTGACGAACTCCGCGATGTTCGGTTCGTCTTGCATGGCTCGGCGAAAGGCGTCCAGCCTTTGCAGCAGCTCTCGGCGGCTCTTCTGCCGCTCCGTGGAAACGGCCGTGGAGACGATGCCCTCCACGGCGAAAGGCGTGCGAGCGGGATCGCCGCCGGTGGCGAACGGTTTGTATCGCGGCCCGAGAAAGCCGGCCTCGGAAAACCGGCCTTGCGGTTCCGTCAGAACGATGTACGGCGGGATCAACCCTTGCGATGCCGGGGCTTCGGCCTGGGCTTGCCGGCTTTGAAAATAGAAAACCACCGCTCCCACGCAGGGATAGACATAGCGATCGCCGGGCATCCGGCCGGTCTGCACCAGGTAGGAAGCCGTCTCGTGGGCATCGACCCCGTGGGCCATGCTCCGGATCACGGAGTATTTGTCGGCGATCTTAGCCAATTCCGGGAGCAATTGGCCGATGCGCAGCCCGTCCACGTTGGTCGCGATCGGCTTGTCGAGCGGTCCGCAGTAGTCGTAACCGGCGTCGGGCTTGGGGTCGAAGGTGTCGAGATGAGCCGGCCCGCCCCAAAGCCAGATCTGAATGACGGCCTTGGCCTTTCCCTGCCTCCCTTCGGCGACGGGTTCGAGGTGCGGGGCGAAACCCCAGGCCATGCGGCTGCCCCACAGCAGGCCTGCCGCGCCGAAAATCCCCCGTCGCAAGACGGCCCGCCGCTTGATCGCCCGCCTCTCGCCGGCATCGCAAGTACCGCAGCCTTCCACGGTCAGCATCACGTGCGCCGGATCATCTCGCGTCATCGTATATCCTCCTCGGTCGGGAAATCGTAGCCGTTCACGGACCGGCGTCGAGTTCGTCGGCCGCACTGACGGCCACGGCGCGGTCTGTCTTCGAAACGCGGAGGCGCAGAGGTTGTCTTTGAAACGCAGAGGGCGCGGAGGGCACAGAGGAAGAAGAATTGGTATAGGCCCAACCCTGTTTTCTCCGCTTTCTCTGCGTGCTCTGCGTTTCCATCTTTTCGTCTCTGCGTTTCTATCTTTTCCTCCCTCAAAGTCCTGCACGGGCCGTTGTCGGCCGAAAAACGCAGCCGGCCCATTGGCTCCCAAAGGAGAGAGTCCCCGTGAAGAGTTACGGGAAATCTTCCGTTGAGGCAACCGTGGCGGTTGCCGCCCTCTCGGTTCGCAGGTTCATGCTCCATCGTGCATCATCAACCCAAGTACGGCTTCGGGGGATGGCCCCTCCGCTCACCGGTCAGGCCTTTCAGTGCCGATACAAGAATTCCGTGCTATTGAGCAGGCTCCAGGCGGCGTCCACGGCCAGGTCCCGTGAACGGTAGGCACGGCCGCGCCCCGCGGCGACCAAGGCGTTCATCTCTTCCGCGGTGGGCGGCCGAGAGAGTATCGTCAGGTACATCCGCCGAATGGTCGCCTCGTTCCACGCACTCTCGCGAAGCCAGGCCAATCCGGGACCGTTCGTCAATTTGCGATAAATGTGGCTGGAATTGAGGAGGTGCAACCGCTGCCCCGCCGTGAACCGGAGATTGCGTTCCGTGCTCAGGCCGCTGTCTCGCGGCGGCCGGCCGAATAGCTCGAGGAACGAGCTGGTGATGCTGCCGTCCGTAAGCGAGACCGCCCGTTGCCCCGGGGGAATGATCGAATACGGCTCCGGGATCATGCTCCAGTATTCCTCGTTGGTGCCGGTGATAGCGCAGATCGCGTCGATCAGGACCTCGGCTTCCAGCCGGCGGACCGGGTAGTGGGCGAATTGGGCCTCGGCTCGAGGATCGGAACTCCGCGGGATCGCCGAAAGCTGGTACGTCCGCGAATGGAGGATCAGGCGGTAAATATGCCGCAGATCGTACTTGGAGCGGACCAATTCGTCGGCGAGGTATTGAAGCAACTCGGGGTTGGCGGGCGGATTGTCTTCGCGGAAGTCGTCCGGTTCGTGGACGATCCCCCGCCCCAGAAGCCACGCCCAAACGCGGTTGACCGCCACCTTGGCGAAGTACGGGTTGTCGGGTGAGGTCAGCCATGCGGCGAAGACCTCCCGGGGATCCCGCCCGGCCGGTAAGGGTATTCGCTTTCCGTCCGGCAAGACGGCGACCAAGGATCGGCCGGCCGTGCTTTCCGGCTTGGCGAGGGCCTGCGTCGGGTCCCAGCACACGATCTCTTCCTTCCACTCGCCCGTGGGTTTGTAGCCGATTTGGGTGAAGAATGCGGCCAACCCGGCCAGGCGGTCCTTCGGCCACTTCTCGGCCCGAGCGCCCAGAAACGTCAGGGCCACGGTTTGGGCGATCCCCTCCGGGCTGCGATCTTGGGTGGCACGGTAAAAATTGACCGGCGGGACGCGAAAATTGCTCCCCGATGACGTGAGCAATTCCCGCGCGAATCGGTCGTAGGGCATGTTTTCCAAAACGGCGGTCCGGACCCATTTGCCATAGCACTGAACCGCGTTGGGCCAAAGATTGATGGGAAACTCGGATTTGATGCGGAGAAGATCACCCCATCGCATGGCCCAGTAGTCGGCGTAGGCCTCGGTGCCGAACAGCGATTCGATCAGCCTTTCCCGTTTTTGGGGGGTGCTGTCGGCCAGGAATTCTCGGACGGCATCGGCCGACGGGAGCGTTCCCGTCAAATCCAGATAGACCCGGCGAATGAAGACGGCGTCGGAGCAGAGGGGCGAGGGCGGAATCCCCAGCTCCTTCCATTTTGCCGCCGTTAGCTCGTCGATACGGTTGGCCGGGACGAATTCCCCCGGCGACTCGAAGGGCGGAAGGATCTCTCCGGGTCCCGGCCCACCCAGGGCGGCGGCGCTCAACCCCGCCGCGCAACTCAGAAAAAGCACGTGGAAGAGGATTCGACTCATGCACCTCATCCTTTGTTTTGGTCCTCGCCAAGACGGGCCGAGCGGCCGGCGCGGACGTGGAAAAGCCAAAACCGCGATAGGATAAATCAATGAACCATGAGATGCCCGCTCTCCTTGCCGCAAGATTGTCTTTCAGGCGTCACCTCAACGGGACAGGTACGGCAATGGCAGCGACTTTCCCGCGGCAGTCATCGGGAAAGCCGCCGCCTGCCCGGCCGTTTCTCGCCCGTGGAGTTCCCGCTCCTTCACCCTCCGCAGCCGATCGCGACCCGTTCACTCTCGCCGGTACACCGGGACTCTCGGCCGTCCGCCGGAGCCGGGCGAGGTTTTCGCTCCTTCACCCTCGGCAGCCGATCGCGACTGTCTCTAACCCTTGAACCCGAATGACGCAACGTGCGGGAACGTGTGCCCTATGAATGAACAGGGAGCGCGTGCCCTATGGATAAATGGACGGCGGACCGGCCGGCGCACGATTGGCCGCGCAGCAAAAGGAAATCCGGCTCCCATCGCTATCCGACGAATCTTGGGACGGCTGTATCTTGGGACGGCTGCCATCGGATCATCGCCCCATCTTGAGAAGGATGCGTTCCTCCAGACTGCGGGGGGTGTCCTCGGGCGATACGGGAATCGCTTCCACCTCTTCCAAATGACGGAACCACGTCATCTGTCGTTTGGTGAATTGCCGGGTCCGGAGCTTGACCTGGGCGATGGTGTCCTCAAGCGATCCCTGCCCACGGAGAAAGGCGATGACCTCCTGGTAGCCCAAGGCTCGGGATGCCGTCGGCCCCAAACCCCTGGGGTGATCCAGCAGCCGCCGGACCTCTTCCACAAAGCCTTGCGCGAACAGGGCCTCGGTTCGTCGCTCGATTCGCGCGCGGAGTAGCTCGCGGGGCAGGTGGAGTTGAAAGACGCGGCCCAACGCCTCCGCACGGGGACGGTCGAACTGGGCTTGCAGCCGGCTGATGGGCCGCCCCGTGGTTTCGTACACCTCCAGGGCGCGAATGATGCGCCGCTGATCGTTGGGGTGCAACCTTGCGGCGGCTTGGGGATCCACTTTCGCCAGCCGGGCATGGAGAAAGCCGGGCGGCCGGCCGGCGGCCTCGTCCCGAAGCCGGCGACGAAGCTCGGCATCCGCGGGCGGACCTTGAAAGATGCCGCGGAGAGCCGCCTTCAAATAGAGCGGCGTGCCTCCCACGAATAGGACCGGCTTGCCTTTCCGGCGGACCCGCTCCACGGCCGTGGCCGCGTCTTCCAGGTATCGGGCAAGGCTGTATTCCTCCCACGGATCGACTAGGTCGAGCAGGTGGTGGGGCACGCGGCGGCGAATCGCTTCGTCCGGCTTGGCGGTCCCGATGTCCATTCCCCGATAGACCGCCATGGAGTCCATGGACAGAATCTCGGCCTCAAGACGTTCGGCAAGGAGGACGCCCAGCTCGGTCTTACCGGACGCGGTCGGCCCGGTCAAAAACCAGCAATTCTCCAGAGGGATTTGTACTTCACCCGCAACCTCCATCCTTGCCCTCACACGCTGAAAAGGGGTCAATCGCGCTGACCCCGAAGGGGCTGGGGTGTCAGACGGAGAATCCGATCGCCCGATTTTGCCTCCCGCGGCAAGGAAAAGACGATCCGCGTGCACGGACCGTAGCGCGGGTGGGATATCGCTTCGACGGTTTTCAGTGCCACGCCGGGCGCGGTTTCGGCGGAGAGAAGCATTCCTTGCAATTTCCAGGCGTGGGACGAAAGCCCTTCGTCGGGTTGTCCGACGGCGTTGCAGTAGAACTCAATTGTGTCGCTCCCCTCGCTGCGTGTCAGAACGAGGGACTTGTCGGCGATGTCGGGCGTGACGCCGTTGCTCAGTCCGCTCAAGGATAGCCACCGGACCGAGCCCGTATCGGGTTGAATCCAGTGGATGACGGCCGGGTGATGTTGGTCCCAACTGCGAGCGAGGGCCGCCGCGCCCATCATCCAATCCTGCCGGATGACGGCTCGAGCCTGCGTGTTGCCGAACCTCCGTTCAAGCTCCCGCGGTCCCTGAAACGCACGGAGGTGCGGCAGCGCATCGTCGGGGACGCGCGAGCCTATCAAGGCGAAGATCGGCCCGTAAATCCGCTCCCCTGGATGCATTGCGGCGGGATCGGACGGCCAGGGCGCAAGCCCGGGATCGTCCAAAGTCAGTGCCATCCAAAGGCCGACCAGGGCGCAATAGCTGTTCATATCCACCCCGTACGCCCGAACGTAAGGGCCGCACAAGTTCTTCATGCCGGCGTGGTAGAACGCGGCGATGTCTCGCCACAGCGCGGCCTCCATGTCGGCTCCCATATTGCGCATCTCGGACGTGGAGGCATATTGCCGCCAGAGGCTGAGGGCCATCAGATCGGTGCCGTAATAAGTGGGGGAGTTATACTCATCGAACGTTCCCTGGTCCTTGAATCGCCGATAGACGGCGGCCGCCCGTTCCCCGCCCATTCGCGAGAGGTCTTCCCGCCCGTGCCGGTTGCCGACCCAATCCAGCAGAAAGGCGTTCATCAAGGCGATGTTCGTGTAGGAGGGAGCGACGCGGCGCGCGGCCGCCCCCTCCGCCGCGCGGTCCAAGGCCGCCGCGATCGCCGAGTTCAGCTCTTCCGGCAGACGGTTCCCAAACAGCTCTTGGGTTAGGGACAGGCCGCAGCCGACGAATTCCCGCCAATTCGGATCGTGGTCGGTCTCGCCGGGACGGGTTCGCCATACCCCGAACCGCGGTGAACCGGGGGGATCATCGTATTGCATGGAAAGCACCCAGCGGAGCGTGCTTTCCGCCATGCGGCGGTCGCCGGGCGCATCTCGCCACAACAAGCCCAGCGCGGCGTACGCTGCTCCCCGTGTGCCGTAAGAGGCGGCGGCCGCAGGCTCTCCCGCCGGCGCGGCGGGCGGCAGGACCGCTTCCACGAGCGTGCGGCGGAATCCTGGGCCGGGGTACGGGGCAATCTCGGACGGTCGCCCCCCGTCTCCGAGGGAGCCCATCCCATTCCCAGGACAACCCATCCCGTTCCCGAGAGAACCTACGTCATCCCCGAGGCAGCCCATGCCATTCCCGAGGCAGCCCAACACCAAGACTGCCGCGATCAGCCGCGAACAAGGCCGAAATCGAAGGCGACCAAGCCTTCGCCTGCCGTCCGCGATGGGAAGTTCCGGAATTCGATCGTTGCGGTTCGCACAAACGCGATTCATTGCTCCTCCTCGCCGTTCAAGCTGCGCAGCACCGAACGCTGCCAGGCCTCCAGTGCCTGGGCC
>JAAZNR010000565.1 GCA_012798155.1 Thermogutta sp.
CCTTGTCGTTGTGGTTACAACCGTTCTCGGGGACTGTCCCCGCGCTCGCGGGGAAGCCTGCAAAAACGGGACGGTCGCCTTCGGGCGTGAATGGTCGGGGTACCTTTTTTCGGCCGGCAACGGCCCGGAAGGCGGACCTGCTGCCGGCCTGGGAACAACTTTGGAGATAGAAAAGATGGAAACGCAGAAAATGCACAGAACGCCGAGTTGAGGCTACCGATTCGTATCCCTCCTCCGCGCTCTCCGCGTCCTCTGCGTTTGAAAGATAGGCTCTGCGCTCTCTGCGTTTCGCAATCCGCGCCCTTTGCGTTTCAAAGACATCTGCCGCGCCCGACCCCCTTTTCCGTTTCAAAATCCGCGCCCTCTGCGCCCTCTGCGTTTCAAACACAGCCTTTGCGTTTCAAAACCGGCGCCCTCTGCGTTTGAAAGACAACCTTTGCGCCGTCTGCGTTTGAAAGACAGGCTCTGCGCTCTCTGCGTTTCGCAATCCGCGCCCTCCGCGTTTCAAAGACAGTCGCCGCGCCCGGCCCCCTTTTCCGTTTCAAAATCCGCGCCCTCTGCACCCTCTGCGTTTCAAACACAGCCTCTGCGTTTCAAAACCGGCGCCGTCTGCGTTTGAAAGACAGGCTCTGCGCTCTCTGCGTTTCGCAATCCGCGCCCCCCGCGACTCTGTGTTTCAAACTGCGACATCGGCTGCCAAACTCCGAAGGGATGAGCGCTCTCGGCACGCGAAGCTGCCTCCCCATGCCGCACGGCCGATTCGCGCGAGATCCCGCCAAGTTTGCAAAGCCGGATATCCGCGATATCGACCGTGCGCGGGCCGAGACAACGCCGACGGAAGGCGGAACCGGCGTCTTTTCAGCTCAGCCGCAGGGCTGTATGATCCAAGACGCCTTCAATCGGCATCCCCCTTGTCGCCCTTGCAAAGGCAGACGCGGAGCAAAAATACATTGACTTGTCCCCAGAGTACGGGCGACAATAGAGGTGGTGACGCCCGCGGTCACGATTCAGCCCTTTTCCGGAACAGAAGGGGAACGCCATGTCGCCCGCCGCCGAAAGCGTGGTTCGCAAGTTGGACTCGCTGCGCCAACAATGGTGGATCTTCACCCTGCTGAGCAGTCTGGCGGCCGCCGCCTCGCTGTCTCTCGGGCTATTCCTGGTGTTGATGTTGGCGGATGCCGTTTTCCGCTTTCCGCAGCCGGTATTGTTGGGGGCGTTTCTCTGTTGGGTCGCCGTGAGCCTTGGCTCTTTGATTTGGGCGGTGCGGCGCGCCTCGCGCGGTCACCGCACGCTGGAGGCGACCGCCCGCCGGGTGGAACTGGAGTTTCCGGAGCTGGAAAGCAGCCTGATCAACATTCTCCAACTGGCTCGTGATGCCCGGCAGGACAACCCGGCATTTTGCCTGGCTGCCGTCAACCAGGCGGTTTCGCGGGTCAACGGGGTCCGGCTGGAAGAAACGCCCTTTCGCCGCACGCGGTGGGAACGTTTTCGGTACTGCATGCAAACCTCCCGCGACCTGTTGGAATGGAGTGGGGTGCTGGTCACGCTGATCTTGATCAGCATCGTAATGGGCATGCTCTTGCCGAACTGGAGTTCGGCGGCAAGCCGGTTGCTTCAGCCCTGGCAATTCGTGCCTTCGGTCGGGCGCGTTCGCATCCTGACGGTAGAGCCGGGCAACTGCGAGGTCTTTGCCGGTTCGGCGGTCAAGGTGACGGCCAAAGTTTCCGTGCCCGGCGGCGGGCCTTACTCCGGGTTTCTTTTTATGTCGGCGGAGGAGGAACCGGAACGGAAGATTCCCATGGCCGCCGAAAAGGACGGTGAGGAGTACGTCTGCACCATTCCCGCGGTGCTCAAGCCGTTACAGTACCGCCTGGAAATCGGCGACACGCAATCTTCGGTCTATCGCATCGGGATTACCGAAGTCCCCGCCCCGCAGGAGGTCGAGGTCACCTACAACTATCCGGCTTACATGGGACGTCCGTCCGACACGTATCGGCAACGCACGCTGGACTTGCGAGCACCTCAATATAGCGAAGCCGTTTTGCGCGTGCTGCCCAGCGGGGTGGTGTCCGGCGGGCGTGTAACCGTGGACGGTCAAGTCTTGGTGGGGAGCGTCGAGGACGGCGGTCGCGCGTTCGTGGTCAAGATTCCCATGCTCAAAGACGGCACCTTCACCGTGGCCCTGCAAAATGCCGCGGGATTGACCGACCCCAACCCGCGAACCAATCGCATTACGGTGGTCGCCGATCGGCCTCCCGCGGTGGAGATTCTCAAGCCGGTTCGGCAGACCTCCGCTTCGCCGGGCGAAACGATTGCCGTCAAGGTCCGGGCCACGGACGACTATGCGGTCGGCGAGATCCGATTGGAAATGAAGGTCCAGGAGCAGTCCGACGATGGGACACCCCCGGCGGACGGCGGAGGGGCTTCGGCGGACGTTCAGGCCTCGGCGGACGCTCAGGCGTCACCGGACGATAACGACTCGGTGCGATTGCACTCCTGGACGACGTTCGAGGGCACCACAACGGTCTTGGTGGAGCATTCGTTCGCTTTGGAGCCGGAGAGGTTCCACCCCGGCCAGACCGTCCTGATTCGCGCGGTCGCGGCCGACAAGCGCAACCTGGCCAAATGGGGATTGGACCTCCGCCCGCAACAGACGCGGGGGCCGTGGCACGCCGTCAAGATTATTGCGAACGAGGAAAAGACGGCGGCCGCCCTCAAGGACATGGAAAGCCTGCGTTCGGCCGTGTTTCGGATTCTGGAGCTGCAAATACGTGCTCGGGCAACCATGGGGACGCTGCAAGAGGCCGCGGCACCGGACCCGCAGGCCGCGGCCGCAGCTCTCAAGGAGGTCCGCGCGAAGCAGGTCGCGGTCCAGTCCGGTACGCAGGAGATCGCAGCCACGATCAAGGACACCGACTCGGCGGAGCGACTCGCCATCAAGCGCGTGCTCAACAATTTGGCGGTCAACGAAATGTTGGCGGCGGTCCAAGCGAGCGACGTTTTACTGCGGGCGTCGGGCGGCGGCGAACCCAAGCCCTACGGAGAATTGACGTCCCTGCAAGATCGCATCATCGAGACGCTGCGAAAGTTGCTCGATTTGGCTCGACAGGCGCAGACGGAGCTGCTCGCCGAGGCCCAAAAGCGCCCCGGCGGGGATCTGCCAAACGACGTACGGAAGAAGCTCGAAGAGATTCAGAGCAAGCTGCAAGAGTTCCTGGAACAGCAAAGGAAGGTGATCGAGGCCTCGGAGGAACTGGCGAAAAAGCCGGTGGAAGACTTCACGGAAGAGGACGAGCAAAAGCTCAAGGAATTGGCGGAGGCGGAAGACGACTGGTCTCGCTTCATGGCCGAGGCCCACAGCGATCTCAGCAAGTTGCCGGAACAGGATTTCTCCTCGGCAAGCATGTGCCAGGAGCTGGTGGAGATTCAAACCGAGTTGAAGATGGCCGAGGACGCCTTGCTCAAGAAGTCCGCCGACATCGCCGTGCCGCTGGAACAATTGGGCTACGAAATGGCGGAGGAGATCACGAGCAATCTGGAGAAGTGGTTGCCCGACACGCCGGACCGGGAACGCTGGAGCCAGGAAGAATCCCTCAGCGATGCCGACAAGGAAGCACCCATGGCGGAATTGCCCGGCCAACTGGAGGATCTCATCGGCGAGCTTATGGAAGAGGAAGAAGACCTTTTCGACGAGATGGAAGACGTTTCCTCCAGCGCGGCCGACTCTCTGGACAAAGGAGCCGGTTGGGACGCGACGGATGGTCCGATCTCGAACATGAGCGCCAAGGGCGTCACGGGAAATCGCCTCCCCAACACGAGCGAGATCGGGGGGCGCTCGGGCGAAGGGCGGAGCGGAAAATCCAGCGGCGAGTTCGTCAGTGATGAAGCGGTGGGAAAAGGCGGACGCAAGACCCCCAGCCGACTCACCGCCGACCCGTACATGCAAGGGCAGATCAAGGATCACAGCAAGGATCCGACCGGCGGCGCCACGGGAGGAGGCAAGGAGAGTGGGCAAGGCGGGCAGGGACTGGAAGGCCCCACGCCCCCCGGACACGGTCCCCGCGAACTCCAGCGTTTGGCCGGCAAGCAGGCCGAACTCCGCAACAAGGCCGAGGCGATCGACGCTCAGATGCAGGTGATGAACTATCACCGCACCGATATGCAGCGGCTGATCGATCTGATGGCCGAGGTGGAGCGCGATCTCCTCGCCGGGCGATACCAGAA
>JAAZNR010000061.1 GCA_012798155.1 Thermogutta sp.
GGCTATCGTCTGTTAAGCAGCGATAATATCCCTTGCTTGGTTTCCTATGTTACTTGGACATCCCATTTATTCAAGTTCAGTCCGTCGCTTCACCCGTTTCGGCCCGCTGTTTCCAAATAGTTGCAGCAGTTTCAAGGATATAACCGTAAAAATCGGACGTATCCTGCGGGCGGGTGAAGTTGTTGCGATGCTGAAACAAGCACTTATAGGGTATCTCATATACCATTTACGTGTCATTTCAGGTGTCGCGGCTTTCCCTGGTGAAAATCTATGACGCCGACCGGGCAATTCTTGTCCACAGTGCTTTTCCAGGCCGATTTTTGTCAGTAGAAGCGAAAACTCCATCCGCGGCGGCGCGGTCTACCGGACCTCGCCGCGCGGCGGCGCCATCCCGCGCCTGCTCGGCGTGTGAAGCCCCTGACGCTCAGGCGTCGCTGGCGGAATTCGACCGGAAACCATAACGGACGCATAACCATAAGGGACGCATAAGGGACGACTTCATGCGAGCGGCCATCATCACCGTCGTGATCCTACTGGGTGTCGCCGAGGCCTACGGCCAAACGGTCCCGCCCGCATATCCGACCACGGAGGGAGCTGCGTATCCGACCACGGAAGGAGTTGCGTACCCGACTACGGAAGGAGCCGCATATCCGACCACGGAAGGAGCCGCTTACGTCGAAGGTTCAGTCGTCGCGCCTGTTGTCAGGGCAGGACACCTGAACACCGCCACCGGCAAGACCTGCCTTGGAGATTGGTTCGGCCCCATGCCGCAGACCTGCTATCAGCCGCGGTTCGGCTGCTATCCCGGCAACCCGCGAACGATCCATCGCTATCCGGCGTTTCACGGCTACTACTATCGGGCGCCGTACAACTACCGCCATTACTTCGAGTATCCGTGGCACGCGGCACCCCATGAACCGCAGGCCTTTGCAAGCGGCGGAGCCGCCGTCGTCGAGGAAAGCATCGTGCCGCTCCCCGATCCCAGCCTGCATGCTGAATGACTGCTCGGTGCGGGAGGCCCTTGACGCCCGCTCAACGGCCTTCGCCTGATCGCCGCGCAAGGTATTGCGGTGAGGGTCGCGATGACCCGCGATCCACGACGGATCGCCGAGCCGGTCAGCGTCTGCGGATGCGAATCAGCTCGCCCTGGCAATCGCCCGGAACTTGCAGGCGGACTCCTCCTTCCGTGGACTGGAGCGACATCTCCGTCAGTCCGTGCCAGCTTCCATGCCGGAATTCACCCAGTTCGGCCGTGTCGGAACCATTTTGGGCACGCATCAGGTGGACGTTTCGGGCGGTCGTGGGGACGAGAAAGATCTCCCGGGCGGTGCGAATGTCGTCGTCTCGGTCAATCTGCGTCTCCACCGACCACAGCAGGAGGTGGCCGTCGGATTCAGCCACGGGCCGTCCGTCGCAACGCAGCGCCGATCCGCCTTCCAGGGCGAGGACGCGGCCTGCCGAGTCCCACGCCGCCAAGCCCGGCTCCCAAGGGGCCAGGCTCATTTCCACCGATTTCCCATCGGGGGAGGTGGCCTGCAACCGCCGCATTTGGTCGCCGGTGTTGACCAGCACCACGGCGGCACCGTCTTGCAAAGCGACGGGCATCACGGCGACGGCCGGGTCGTCCGGTTGTATCCGCACGCGAGCCACGCCGGCCCGATCGAGCAACTCGGCCCAACGCCGTAGCAGCTCAGGCGACGGGACGAATGCGGATTCCGGCTTCTCCGTGGCGGGCGATGCCGCGATCGCCGGATGCTCACGGCAGACCATGAGGCTCCCCCCTTGTTTCAAAGCGTCGAGAATTTGTGCCGCGCCATTCGAGACGGTTTCGCCGGGGACGAAAGCCGCCTTGACGTTGCGAAGATCCCCTTCACGGAGGTCCAAATCGCTGACGACGGCGAAATCGACACCCAGTCGGGCAAGCATATCGGCTGCGGCCAAATCGTAAGGCGAGAAGCCGTCGCTTACCGTCCGCCGCGTGCTATCGGAGGCCACCAGTACGACTTCCGGCTGCTTCCAGCGCGGTTGCAGCCGGAGGAGCAACAAGGCCGCGGCGCGGTAGAACCGCAGGGCCTCTCTGGGGACTCCGTCGCAGGTGTAGGTCAAACCCCAGGGAAAGATGCGATCGTCATCGTCCCGCCAGCACCAATTTCGGGCGGCAGCTCCGCCCAATCCGAAGGTAAGCTGCGGCAGCGTCAGGAACAAACGATTCTGCTGTTCCACGCTCCGCCGCATGTGGTATCCGCCGCCGCCCAAGCTCGGCTCCCAGGCGGGATGCGTCTTAGCGCCGAATTCGCCGATGGCCGCCGATTTTCCGCGAAGGCGATGATCGGTCATTTTGAAGACGGCCGGAAAACGGCTCAGGTCGCGGTCCGGCGTGTCGAAGTAGCCGATCTCGGCCATGTCCAGGCCGTCCAAGGTCTGCCGCACGTCGAGGCCGCCCATCGGAATCTGGTAGTATTCGCTGATGATCGGGTGGCAAGGATCGGCCGATCGTAGGGCCTCGGTCAATCGCTCGTTCCAATGGCGCGTCTGCGCAAGCTGCCAAGCCATGTCCTGCTGTTCCGGCGACTTGGGTTGCAGATGATAGTCCCCGTTGAGATAGTAGATCAGCCCCTCGGCGTGACGATATCGCGCGGCAAAGGCGGCCGCGAATTGTGCCTGCCGTTCCAAAAGGGCGTCATCGACGGCCACATCGTGTCCGATAAAAAGCCCGGCCCGATGAATCACGCCCGCGCGGTGGGATAAATAAACCGCGGCGTCCAACTTCCGCCAATCCTCCTCGCTCAGTTCATAGGGTGGACGCCACCAGGTTTGCAGATTCGCGTTGACGCGTATCCCGTAGTCGGCCATCCGGCCGAGTTCCTCGGCCCAAAAGAGCGGGTCCGATTGCGACGGGGAGACGAACCAGTTCGACCACGTGGTGGTGCCGCAGAGAAAGGCGGGCCGATCGTCCAGGCGAAAGTAGTTGTCGGCATATCCGAACCGCGTGCCGCGGGGAAAGTCTTTTCCGTCCCAAACGACGAACCCGGCCGATAGCTCGTCACAAATGTCGCCGGAGGCATCCTGCAAGCGGACGGTGACGCGGTGCAATCCGGAGGGGACTGCCGCCGATTTCAGCGGGATCGTCCACACGGCGGCCTCTCCCGTGGTCAGGCGGACTTCCCGCCGTCCTTCTTCCAGCATCGCGGCCGAGTCCTCCGCGGACCGGCGCCACGTCAATGATCCGCTAAAAGTCTGCGGTCCGAGATGCCGCACCGAGCACGAGATCTCCGCCGGCTCTCCCGGGCGATAGCAGGCCAAGCGGCTTTGCGCGCGGTCGAGAAAGATGCCGCGCCGCATGCGAGACAGGGCCGGTCGGAGTACTCGCTCACGAAAGCGGGGGAGTTGGGTGAGGTCCGCGTTGTTGACACCGAAAAAGGTCCACGTCGAGCCGGCGAATTGCCCCGTCGCCTGCACCATCATCGCGCCCGCCGTGCCGCATTGCCGACCGAAGCGATCCTCGGCAGCGACGAGCGGTATCCAGCGGGTATTCCCATTCAAGACGCCCACCGTGGAAAACCCCTCGGCGGCGACGGCGGCCTCCCAGCCGGGCGCGGTCAGGCGGGCCGTTCGGCGGAGCGGGTAGTCGGCATCGCACATGCCAAGTTGCCAGGGTGAGACGAGCAATCCGTCCTTCGGAAGTCCGTATCGCGTGTTCAAACGCGGCGCGTATTCGACCTCCTCCAGCCGAATGTCGTCGAAATAGGCCGTTCCGGAAGCGCGATACAGCCCGAAACGAATTTCCACACGGTCCACACCCGGCGGAACGCGGAAGTCTTGGGTGAACGACTGCCAATCGCGGGTGTCCCGCACTTGGGCGATATCCCGGGGTGATCGCCACTCGTCTCCGGCCATAGGGTAATAAGCGAGGAAAGCG
Organism: Thermogutta sp.; assembly: GCA_012798155.1. GTDB lineage: Bacteria > Planctomycetota > Planctomycetia > Pirellulales > Thermoguttaceae > Thermogutta. The sequence goes on from JAAZNR010000061.1 coordinate 3,920, forward strand.
TAGCCGGCTCCTTGTACGTCCTCGGTTTTGACCCGGCCGGAGAGTCGCAGCCATTGGCCCGCTTTCACATCGGCGACGGTTTGCGTGTAACTCCGGCCTTCACCGTCTTGCTGGCGGACCTGGGCGCAGCGCGATCCTTCCACTGTCTCCGCGGTTGCGGTAGGGCATGGGTTGCCCGTCGCGTCGTGCCACACGGCCGGGCGTCCGGATTCGGGATCCGTTTCGAAGCCGGGATCGCGGTTGAGGAGCTTGACGCTGGTGGGCTGCGTCAAATCCACGCTCTCCCAGCCCCTTTCCGTGTGCCGCAAAGGCGCATCGAACGGATAACCGCCGAAGGAGAGCAGGTCCACGCCTTGGCACAAAAGGGCGAGCAGCCCTTGTCGCGCCTCGATGGGAAAGCAAGGTCCGTTGGGGAGGACCAACAAGGCGGCGTCGGCGGTCGCCTTTTCCCACGCCCCGGCCGAGGCTAGGTCTTCCGCCCGGATAAAACGGGCCTGGTAGCCCGCCTCCGCCAAGAGATCGGCCATAGCCCGTGAATCGGGGGCGGCGAAATTGCGGGGGAATTCCGGCTCGTCCAAGATCAGGGCTACGCTGGGAAAGCCCAAGGGTTTTCGGTCACCGCTCTTTGCGTTCGAATCGGTGACCCAGGTCAAACGTGCCGGTTCGAACCAGGCCTTTCCCGCGGCCTGATACAGCCCCAGCCGCAACTCCACGGAGAACGTCCGTTCGTGGGTCTTCCCCTGGGTCTCCAACTCGATCCACTCGTGAGTACCCGTCATCTCAGCGAAGTCACGAAACGCGGTCAGGTTGCCGGTTTCATCGAATTCGTAGACCGCGGCATAGGCAAAGCCTCCGCCCGCGGTGGGCTGCACGTCCTCGGTGCGGATGCGTACCGTCGCGTGGAACGGCGTATTGGGCCAAGCGACGAACGTGCGAATGGCCAAAGCCCTTGAGTTTTCGCACAAGAGGGCGGGCGGTTCGTCCGCGTCGTCCTTTGGAACGAGCGTCGCGTTTTGAAAACTCCAGCCTGTCCAGTCTGCGGCACCGCCTTCGGCATCGCCGGCCCAAGCCGGAGCCGCCGTGCCGGCGCACACTAACGCGACGATTCCGAACATCAACCGTTTCGAGATAGGCATCGCTGAACCCTCGGCGGGACTGCAAAACGGCGGTGATTCGGCGGAGTCATGGGCCGAGTTCACGCAGGGCGGAAATCAGGCGGGCAACCTCTTCATGCGTGTTGTAGTGTACCATCGAGATCCGCAGCAGGCCATCCGGCTCCGCGCCCAGGACCTCAGTCAGCGGCAAAGCATGGAAGTTGCCGTGCCAGGTGAAGATCGACCGCGCAGCTAGGTATTCGGCCAGTTCTCGGGCGGGCAACCGGCGGTGCGTGATCGAGACGGTCGGCACGCGGCGATCGGCGTCGGCCACGGGAATACCCCAAACACGAATCCCCGGGCAATCGGCCAGGTCTTGCAGCAGGGCCGCGACCAAGCCGTGTTCATGTTGGGCAACGGCTTGAAAAGCCGCTTGAAGGGCGGCCCTGCGGCCGGTAGCGCGGGGATCGCTCCGCCGGCCGATTTCCGCCAAATACTCCACGGCCGCCGCCGCGCCGGCGATTCCCTCGTGGTTTTGCGTGCCGGTCATCCAGCGATCGGGAAGCCCGTTCGGCGCCGGACGCACCTTGTACGCCGGCAACGATTCCAAGAACCTACGCTTGCCCCACAAAATGCCCACATGCGGGGCGAAAAACTTGTATCCCGAACAAACCAGGAAATCGATATCCCAGCCGACCACATCGATACATCGGTGGGGCGCATAATGCACGGCATCGAGGAAGACCAAGGCCCCCGCGGCGTGGGCCTGCCGAACGATTTCCGGGATCGGCGTGAGCGTCCCGATCGCGTTCGAGGCCGCCGTCACGGCGACCAGGCGTGTCCGCGGGGTGAGCTTGTGGACGAAATCCTCCAAGTCCAAAGTTCCTTCTTCCGGGCGAATGTTTGCAATCTGCACCTGTACGCCGGCTTCCTCGGCCGCCCGGATCCAGGGAGTGAAGTTGGCATCATGCTCCATGCGAGTCAAGAGGATTTCGTCGCCCGGTTTCCATGTTCGGGCAAGCGCACGGGAAAACGCGAACGTCAAGGTGGTCATGTTCGCGCCGAACACGATCGTGTCGGGATCGTCAGCCCCCAAAAAGTCGGCCAGGGCGGTTCGCGCGGAAAACAAGAGGGCGTCGCTTTCCCGGCTCGTGGCGAACATGCCGCCGTGATTGGCGTTGGTTTCGACAAGGTAACGGACGACGGCGTCGAGAACATCGTGCGGGACTTGCGTGCCGGCCGCCGCGTCGAAGAACATCACCGGCAGGCCGTTTTCGCGCTTGCTCAAGGCGGGAAATTGACGCCGGCATTCCCAAACGTCGAGCGGTCGAGGCAGAGAAGAATCGCGGTCCATGACGACTCCCTGGCAAATGTTTCCGCCAACGGCGGGGGGCGGCCGCTCGTTTTCTCGAACACGGCGCGCGGCGGAAGAATGTGTCCGTGTCCGCCCGCCTCCAATCGCCGACGGCAACGTTGTTGGAAGCTCTTCGCCGATTGTGGACCGGCAGACGCATGAAGACAATGGCCCCGCCCCAGCGTGCCGGATTTCAGCGCCTTGCGTAGAATTGGTTTTCGCATCCGCCCGCATCCCTTCACCGCGTGAGCTCCGGGGGGACCCCGAGCCTCGCGTGATGCGACAAGGCTTGAACCTGGACTTTTGCAAATTGTGGTGACGAGTTCTCGTCCGCCTTGGAAGAGGGTTATGGTGAGGGCAATTAGGCGCGAAAACGGCTTGCCGTGATTGCCTAACTTCACCAAGTCCTCACCCGCTGCCCCTCTCCCAGAGGGGGAGGGGAGCAGTTTGCAAAAGTCCAGTTGAACCTTCTTCGCGACGCTCGTGCGGATCGGACACCCCGGTTCGCCCTTTCCAAGACTTGCGGAGGTAACGCTTGCATGATGACTTTCGGCACGCTGGAATCCGATGCCGCGGACTCATCCATGGCGGAAGACCGATCCGATGGTCGCCGGACCGGCCGTCGATCCGGCTTGCTGATCGTCTTTCTGGTGGTCTTCGTGGACCTGCTGGGTTTCGGCATGGTCCTGCCGTTGGTGCCGGTGTATGCCCAGCATCTCTTGGCAGGCTATTCCACGATTGCCGCCAATGCGATCCTCGGCCTGCTGATGACCTGCTTTTCCCTGATGCAGTTCCTGTTCAGTCCCTATTGGGGCAAACTGTCCGATCGCCTGGGCCGGCGTCCCGTCCTGCTGCTGGGGCTGGCCGGCTCGACCGTCTGTTACGGCCTATTCGGCCTGGCTTGCTTGCACGGCAGCCTGGCGGGCATGTTTCTATCCCGGATCGGGGCCGGCATCATGGGCGCGACGATCGGCACCGCGCAAGCCTACATCGCGGACGTCACGCCGCCGCAACGGCGGGCGAGCGGCATGGCCCTGATCGGCGCCGCCTTCGGTCTCGGCTTCACGTTTGGGCCGCTGCTGGGGGCGGGCGCATTGCTCTTGAGCGATGCCCAAGCCGCGGCGGTCAGTCCTTGGCCGGGCCTGGCGGGCGCGGCGTTCTCCGCTTCGGCGCTGGCGCTGGCCTTTTTCCGGCTGCGAGAATCCCTCCCTGCCGCCCTTCGCAGGCCGGCCGTCTCCGCGCCACACATCACGGATCCTCCGGCCGTCGAATCCGCGAGAGAGGCGGGGCTATTCCGCCTCCTGGATATCGAGATGTGGCGGGAGACGGCGCGGCAGCCGGTCGTCCTACTACTCTTGCTGACGACGTTCATCGCAGTCTTCGCCCTCGCCGGATTCGAGGCCACGCTCTCGGTGACGTTGGCGGCGCTTTTAGGGTTGGAGTACGGCGGCGCCCCCTTGCTGGCCGTGTTCTCCTTGATCGGCCTGATCCAGACCGTGATGCAGGGCTTCGTGGTGCGGCCGCTGGCCCGCCGATGGCCGGAAGGGCGGTTGGCGGCGATCGGCCTTACCACGGCCGTGAGCGGATTCGTGTTGATGGCGATGACGGCGGACGGCCCCCGGGCCGACCCGACGCTGCTCATCCCGGCGGCGGGGGTCGTGGCGGCCGGCATGGCCTTCGTCCTGCCCGCCGTGCAAGGCCTCCTCTCGCGACACTCGCCCCAAGACCGGCAGGGGCGCGTCTTCGGCTTGGCCAACAGTCTCTCCGCCGTTGCCAGGATTTTCGGCGTCCTAGCGGCATTCCAGTTGCGCGGATGGGCGGCGTCCCTCCCCTTCTGGTCCGCGGCCGGCCTGCTGGTCGTCAGCGGGGCCGTCCTCCGCCGGGCGGCGCTCCGCCGCGGCTCGGGAAGCGGTAACCGTTCACGGGCCGGTCCGGTCTGTCTTTGAAACGCAGAGGGCGCAGAGGGCGCGGAGAAAGAAGAATCGGTAGTCGCAACTCTGGGATCTCTGCGTTCTTTGCGGGTAGGCGTTCACGCGACAGCAGCGGCAGTCTTTGAAACGCGGAGACGCAAAGTCCGTCTTTGAAACGCAGAGGGCGCAGAGGGCGCGGAGAA
>JAAZNR010000566.1 GCA_012798155.1 Thermogutta sp.
CAATGGCAAGCACGGCAACCGCCGCCTGGACGATCCTTCGCATCAGCATCGAGGAGCGCCTCGTGTATCGGGGCGATTTCATGCTGGGGGCGTTGATGCGGTTCTTGCCGATCGTCACCCAAATCTTTCTCTGGGCGGCCATCTTCTCGGCGATGCAGGCCGCGACGACCGGCAACGTCACCGTCGCCGGATACCGCTATCAGGACATGGTCGCGTACTATTTGCTGACCATGATCAGTCGCGCCTTCTCCAGCATGCCGGGGCTGGCGTCCGGAATTGCCCGTGAGATACGCTCCGGCGCCATCAAGCGATTCCTGGTGCAGCCGGTCGATATGTTGTTCTTCCTGCTGCTTTACCGGGCGGCGCACAAGCTGGTCTACTACGGGGTGGCGCTGATCCCCTTCGCCGTGGTGTTTTACTTGTGCCGCGGCTTCTTCGTGGAGACTCCCCAGGGCTGGGTTTGGGCGGCCTACGTCGCCTCGTTGCTCATGGCTTTCCTGCTGGCCTTCTTTCTGGAAGCGGCGATCGGGATGTTGGGATTCTGGTTCTTGGAGGTCAGCTCGCTGCTGTTCGTTTACATGCTGCTGAGTTTTTTCTTCTCGGGCCACATGTTCCCCATCGATATGCTGCCGCAACCGTGGGCCGTGGTCGTCAAACTGATTCCCCTGCAATACCTGGCCTATTTCCCGGCGGCGGTGTTTTTGGGCAAGGTGCAAGGGGTCGCCTTGGTGCAAGGATTGGCTGTGCAAGCGGCCTGGACGCTGGCCTTCTTCGTGCTGGCCCGTTGGGCCTGGCGGCACGGCACTCGCCGCTACAGCGCCTTTGGAGGGTGACCGCCGATGCCGCGATTCGCACGTTCCTGGGCCGTCTTCCTGACCTTCGCCCGCAACAGCCTGATCCGCGACATGACCTTTCGCGCCAATTTCCTCCTGGAACTGGCGTCCTCGCTGTCATGGGTCTTCATGAACTTGGGCTTCTACCTCCTGATTTTCAGTTACACGCCTTCCATCGGGGCGGGGACCGGTTGGGGGAAATGGGAGTTCTTCGCCTTCGTGGGCACGGGCCTGATCATCAACAGCTTGACAGGCATGTTCTTCATGACCAACGGCGAGGAATTCGGCGAGATGATCCGCACCGGCACGCTCGACTTCGCCCTGCTCAAGCCCATCGACACGCAATTCCTCGTCTCCTTGCAGCGGGTGGAGTGGTCCGGCGTGGGAAACCTGCTGGTGGGCATCGCGCTGGTATTGGTTTCCGCAACCTATCTGAAGGCGCCCCTTGGGGTGTTGCCGGCGGCCCTGTACGGTCTGTTCGTGCTCTGCGGGGTCGTGATACTCTATAGCCTGCTGTTCAGTTTCGCGGCCATGAGCGTGTGGCTGGGGCGGAATACCTCGCTCTTGGATTTTTGGTTTTACATCGTCAGTTTCAGCCGCTATCCCATGGAGATTTACCAGGGGCCGCTGGGACGCCCGATCCGCCGGTTTTTCTCGTTCGTCCTCCCCGTGCTGGTGGCCGTCAACGTGCCCGCCCGGGTATTGGTCCGACCGCTCTATCCGCAGGCGGCGAACGACCGGCTGTTCGCGCTCACCGCCCCGATCGCCGCGATCGCGAGTTTCGCCGTCTGCCGCTGGGTCTTTGTCGCCGCCTTGCGGAGTTACCGCAGCGCTAGCAGCTAAGGGAAACCGCGATGCGTCCCGAGCGGCGCTCGAAATCGTGAGTTTCCCCTGAATACCGAGATGCAATATCTTAAAACCGGACTTTTGCAAACTGCGCCCCTCTCCCTCTGGGAGAGGGGCAGCGGGTGAGGGCTTGGTGAAGTTGGGCAATCACGGCAAGCCGTTTTCGCGGCTAATTGCCCTCACCGTAACCCTCTTCCAAGGCGGACGAGAACTTGTCACCACAATTTGCAAAAGTCCAGTTAAAACCCAAGTGCTTGAAAGAATCCTCTTGTTCAAAAGAACCCTCTTTGCTCGAAAGAACCCTCTTGCCTGGAACCCTCTTGCTTGAAAGAAGGCGGTACGCGGCATGAAATGGTCATACAGCTCCAACGCCTATATGCGATTTTCCCTGGAGGAGACGGCGCGGCGGATCGCCGCCATCGGCTTCACCGGTCTGGAACTTTTGGCGGACGTACCGCACGCCTGGCCCGCCGGCTTGCTTCCCCGGACCGCCGAGGCGATCCGTGAGACCCTGCATCGGCACGGCCTGGAAATCGCCAACATCAACGCCTTCATGATGAATGCCGTGGCGGACCCGCGGCAGCCGTACTGGCATCCCTCGTGGATCGAGCCGAGCTGGGAGTATCGGGCGATTCGCCGGGAGCATACCAAACGTACGATCGAGCTGGCGGCGGCCCTGGGCGCGCCGGGGCTTCAGACGGAGCCGGGCGGCCCGATTCCGCCGGGCTATTCCCGTCGCCACGCCCTGCAAATCTTCTACGACGAGCTGATGCCGTGCGTCGAAATCGCTGAACGGCTGGGCATCGATCTCTTGATCGAACCCGAGCCGGACCTCCTCATCGAACGTCCCGAGCAATACCTGGAATTCGCGGAGCGGGTCGATTCGCCGCGGTTGGGCCTGAACTTCGACATCGGCCACTTTTTCTGCGTGGGCGAGGAGCCGCAGCGCTGGGTCCCGCTGCTGGCGGCCCATACGCGGCACTACCACATCGAAGACATCCCGCCCGACCGCCGGCACCGCCATTTGGTTCCCGGCCGGGGGGCGATCGACTTGGCGGCCGTCTTGCGTGCCATCCGCGACTCCGGCTATCAAGGCTGGATCACCGTGGAGCTGTATCCGTACCTCGATCAACCGGATGAGGCAGGGGCCGAGGCCTTGGCGTACTTGAAGCGGCTGCTCGCCGGCTCCTCGGCATGAGACGGGAACTATCCGGGGAAATATGAGACGGGAGCTATCCGGAGAAATACGAGACGCGAGCCGTCCAAGAATTGCGAGCCGTCCCGGAATATGAGACCGGAGCTTCCCGGCGAAAAAAGAGACGGGAACCGTCCGGCAAAATCCCGCGGGCAAATCGCGATATCATGTATCATCTCATTAGCTCGGCGTATTCCGGAGCTATGCAGCAGAATCCCGCGGGCAAATCGTGACGACCTCGGCCCGCGGCGGAAGAGGATGCCCATGAACCCCATTCGCGCCTACTTGCAGTTGATCCGTCTGCCCAATCTGTTTACGACGGCGGCCGACGTCTTGGGCGGGACGGCGGTGGCCGCCGCCGCGGGAAGGGGCGGCGACGAGTCCACGCTGCTGGGTTTGGTGCTTGCGTCCCTCTGCCTGTACGCCGGCGGGGTGGCCCTCAACGACTGGGTCGATCGGGAGCGGGACGCCCGGGAGACGCCGCATCGGCCGATCCCCTCTGGGGCGGTTTCCGCCCGCGCGGCATTGCGGCTGGCCGTCTTCCTCCTCACAGCGGGAACGCTCGCGGCGTTGGCGGTGGCGTTGGTGCTGTCTTCCGCGGCGACTGCCGTGACGGCCGTTTGCCTGACCTCGAGCATCCTCTTTTACAATTTGGTCGCGAAGAATCGGTGTTTCGGACCCGCCGCGATGGGGCTGTGCCGCTGTCTGAACTGGCTCTTGGCCATGAGTCCCGCCGCCGCCGTGTGGACCCTCTCGCACTGGGCGCTGCCGGTCGGGATGGGAATCTACGTCGCCGGCATCAGTTGGTTCGCGCGCCACGAGACGACCGTTTCCTCTCGCTTCTACCCGGCGTTCGGGTGGACGCATTGGGTGGTGGGGATCGCCGTGTTCGGGATCTTCGGCATGGCCTACGAAGACGTGGCCGTGGATCGTTGGCGCTGGGCGGCGCTTTTGGGGCTGATCGCCCTGTGGTTGACCGTGCGGACGCTTTGGGCGATCCAGGACCCGGCCCCGCGACGCGTGCAACTGGTCGTCACGCAGGCGATCTTGGCCGTGGTCGTGCTGGACGCCGCCGCGGTTTTCCTGGTGGCGGGGCCGGTGCTCGCGATTCCGGTCTTGGCCTTGATCTTGCCCGCCGGCTGGCTGGGCCGTTGGCTGTACGCTACGTGAAAGACCGCCCCAGGCGCGCGTTGGAAGCGGCTTTCGGCGTGCTTCGACGGATCGTTGCCCCGGCCCGCTTTGCCGCGTTCCATTCTCGATGCTTGCGAGGCGAAATCATGTTCCCGGCTTATAACACCAATGGGCTGCCGCACCACGATCCCCTGGTTGCCGTTGCCGCCTTGGCCGAGATCGGCTACCAGGGGGTGGCGCTGACCATCGATCACTACCTGCTAGCCCCCCATGACCCGCGCTGCCCGGAGCAACTCGCCGATCTGAAGGCCCTGTTGGATCGTCACCGATTGGATTCCGCGATCGAGACGGGCGGCCGCTTCCTGCTCGATCCGTGGCGGAAACACGAACCATCCCTGCTGACGGCGGATCCCGAGGGCAGACGGCGCCGGCTCGACTTTTATCGCCATGCGGTGGATTGTGCGGCCGCGCTTGGCAGCCGGTGCGTTTCGCTCTGGTCGGGCCGCGCGGCCGGCGATGCGACTTCCCAGTCCTCGCTCTGGGACCGTTTGACGGAAGGACTCCGCGAAACCTGCGACTACGCGGCCGAGCGGGGCATCAAGATAGCCTTCGAGCCGGAACCCGGCATGTGGATCGACACCACGGAAAAGGGTTTGCGGCTCTTGGATCGCGCGCGGCATCCCAACTTGTTCCTGACCTTGGATATCGGCCATCTGCAATGCCAGGGCGAGTCGCCCGCCGGGCGCTACCTCCGCCTTTGCGGCGAGCGGCTGATCCACGTCCACCTGGACGATGCGCGACGAGGCGTGCACGAGCACCTCATGCTTGGGCAAGGCGAGGTCGATTGGGAGGACGTCTTGCGAACCCTCCATGAAATGGGGTATCAAGGGGCGTTGGCCGTGGAGTTGAGCCGCCACGGGCACGTGGGATTGCAGGCGGCGGCGGAGGCCTACGCCTTCCTGAAACCGCGGCTCGAATCGTTGCCGATCGCGTAGCACGTGAATGTTGCGAATCGCGCGACGTGGAATAAGGGACGTCCAAAATGTGGTCAGGTCCAGAATGTGGTTAGGAGAGATGTCGTGATGGATATCCGCGCGGAATACGTGGTCTTGCTCTCGGTCGCCAATCTTCGCGAACGGGACGTGGAAAAGATGGGGAATCTCCACGAGATGACGGCGGGGGGGGAGATCGCCGACTTGACGCCCGGCTTTCCCGCCCTGACGTGCCCCGTGCAAGCCAATATGACGACGGGCCGCGCGCCGGCGGATCACGGCGTCATCGCCAACGGGTTCTATTGGCGGGAGCGGGACGAGGTCGAGATGTGGACCTCGCCCAACGAGTGCATCGAGTCGCCGCAATTATGGGACCTGCTTTATCACCACGAACAAGGCATCCCGTCGGCGGTGTGGTTCCCCTTGCATAGCAAGGAATGCGGGGCGGACTACGTCTGCACGCCCGCGCCTATCCACCTCCCCGACGGATCGGAGAAGATGTGGTGCTTTACGCGGCCGGAAGACCTCTATCCGCATCTTCGCGAGCAGTTGGGAGATTTTCCGCTGCACCGCTTTTGGGGGCCGCTGGCCAACATCGAATCCACGCGGTGGATATTCGAGTCGGCGATCGAGGCGGCCCGGCTGTATCGGCCGGCCTTCTTCTACATCTATGTGCCGCATCTCGACTACGCGGCGCAAAAGTATGGGCCGGATTCGCCGCAAGCCGAGGAGGCCGTCCGGGAGTTGGACTCGGCCCTGGGACGCTTGCATGAGGGAATGCGCGAGGTCCTGGGAGTGAATCCGCTGTGGATCGTGGCGGGCGAATACGCCATGACGCCCGTGCGGCACGTGCTCTATCCGAACCGCATTTTGCGAGAGGCCGGCCTGCTGAAAGTCCGCCAAGAGAGCGACGGGGAATACCTGGACACCGCCGAGAGCGACGCCTGGGCCTTGGCCGACCACCAGTGCTCGCATATCTTCGTGCGGCACGGCGAACCGGACATCGTGCGGCGGGTCGTCGAACTGTTCCAAGGACGCGAGGGCGTGGCCGAGGTCCTGGCCGGCGCCGGACTCGGCCGCTACCACATCGACCACCCTCGCGGCGGGGAGGTCGTCGTGGTCTCTACTCCCGAGAGCTGGCAGGCCTACTACTATTGGCTGGATGACCGCCGGGCGCCCCCCTTCGCCCGGAAGGTGGACATTCACCGCAAGCCGGGCTACGATCCGGTGGAAATGTTCTTCGATCCCGCCACGCGGAGTATTCCCCTGGACGCGAGTCTGGTGCAAGGCTCCCACGGGGCGCCCGCCCGGGACGCGGCTCAAAAGACGGTCGTTGTGGCGTCGCAACCCGGCTTGGCGCCGGAGGGGCCGGTCCGCGATCGGGACGTGTTCCACATGGTCCTCAAGGCATTCGGGATGACCATGCCGGGGGTGTGAAATCGACTGCGCCGCACGCCGCGGGGGCGGTTCGCCTTGAGGCGGTGCCTGCGAAAATCCCGGCGCGGCGGAATCGGGAGCCTCGTGCTTCGGTCCGGCGCGTCTTGGTGTTTCCGCGCGGCGAATTGCGTCCTTGCTGCATCCTGAAGACGGCCCGTATAATTAACGATTCGGTCCGACCTCCTCGCAGACGTCTTACCTCCGCAGGTACGCTTCCGGCATGGCTGCTACGCATATCTCGATTCACGGCGCCCGCGAGCACAACTTGCGGGATGTGAAACTCGAATTACCCCGCAATCGCTTGATCTGCATGACGGGGGTGAGCGGCTCGGGAAAAAGCTCGCTGGCGTTCGATACGCTGTATGCCGAGGGCCAACGGCGCTACATCGAAAGCCTCTCCACGTACGCGCGGCAGTTCCTGGGCCAAATGCCCAAGCCCAACGTGGATCGCATCGAGGGGCTAAGCCCGTCCATTTCCATCGCCCAAAAGACCGCCGGGCAGAATCCCCGCTCCACCGTCGGCACGATCACGGAGGTTTACGATTATTTGCGTATTCTCTATGCGCGGGCGGGAACCGGTTACTGCCCGCAGTGCGGTCGCCCGATCACCACGCAGACGCGACAGCAGATCGTCGAGCGTATCCTCTTGGAGGCTGATGGGCGTCGCGTCCTGGTTTTAGCGCCGGTCGTATCGGGGCAAAAGGGCGAACACCGCGATTTGCTTTCCGACCTGGCCAAGCAGGGGTTCAACCGAGCGAGGATCAACGGCCGACTCATGCGGCTGGATGAGGATATCTCTCTCCAGCGGCACATGAAGCACCACATCGAGGTGGTCATCGACCGGTTGAAGGTGGAGGCGGCGACCCGGGGACGCCTGGCCGAGGCCGTCGAATTGGCGCTCAAGGTAGGAGATGGAACCGTCCTGATTTTGGGGGAGGAGGAAGAGGAGCCGCACCCGCCTGCGGAAGGGGACGGCGATGGTGCGGCGGCCGAGCCGCCGGCTCCGCGTCGGCGCACCGCGCGCGGGAAGTCGCCGGCGAGCGGCGGGACCGGCCCGATCGAGATGATGTTTTCCACCCAGTACGCCTGCGTCCCCTGCCGGCTCAGCTTTCAACCGCCGAGTCCCCAGCTCTTCAGCTTCAACAGTCCCGAGGGAATGTGTCCGGTGTGCCACGGCCTGGGCGTGACGCAATCGGTGGTGCCGGATCGCGTGATCGCAAAGCCGGGGAAATCCTTGCAGCAGGGGTGCCTTGCCGTTTTGGCGCCCTGGCGGGAGTTGGACCCGATCTTGCGGCGGACGTTAGAGCATGTCGCCGAGTACCTGGAAAAGCGGTACGGTCTGGAAAAAGGCGCGGCTCTGGAAACGGCCTGGGAAGACCTGCCGCCGGAGGTGCAACGCGCATTTCTTTATGGGCTGGAGGGGGGTTTCGCCGTCACATTCACTTTCAAGTCCGGTCGCCGCGTGTTGAAGAAAACGGTGGAGTTCGGCGGCTTCCTTCCGGAGTTGGAAGACTCTTGGCACGAGACGTACGACCCGGTTTTCCGTGCCTGGCTGTCCCAATACATGGAGGAGATGCCATGCCGGAGTTGCGGCGGGACTCGTCTCAACGCGCAAGCGCGGTCCGTGAAGATTCGTACCCGTGCCCCCCGCTTTGCCGAGACGCCGGACCTCAGTTTGCCCGACGTTTCCGAGCTTTCCATCAAGGACGCCCAAGCGTTCTTCACCGATCTAGAGCTGGACGAGATCGGCCGACGGATTGCCGAGGAGCCGCTGAAGGAGATTCGCGGTCGGCTGCGATTCCTGACGGACGTAGGGCTGGACTATTTGACGCTGGCTCGGGGGGCCCCGACGCTGTCGGGCGGCGAGATGCAGCGGATCCGCTTGGCCGGCCAAGTCGGCTGCGGCCTGGTCGGCGTGACGTACATTCTGGACGAGCCTTCCATCGGGCTGCACCCCCGCGATAACGATCGCCTGCTGCAAACGCTGGCCCGGCTCCGCGATCAAGGCAACACCGTGGTCGTGGTGGAGCACGACGAGGACACGATGCGGGCGGCCGATCTGATCGTGGACTTCGGTCCGGGGCCCGGCGTCCGCGGCGGGGAAGTCGTGGCCGTGGGAACCGCCGAGGAGATCACACGCAATCCCCGCAGCGTGACAGGCCAATATCTGGGCAAGAAACGCTCTATTCCGGTGCCCGCCGCCCGGCGTCCGCCGCAAGATCGCTTTCTCGTCGTTCGCAACGCCCGGCACAACAACCTCAAGGGGATCGACGTCAAGATTCCGCTCGGTCTGCTGGTGTGCGTGACGGGGGTCTCAGGGTCGGGCAAGAGTTCGCTGGTCAACGATATTCTGGTCGAGGCCTTGAACATCCGGCTCAACGCGGGGAAGGGGTCGCCGGGAAGGCACGACGCGATCGACGGGCTGGAGCATCTGGACAAGATGATCGCCATCGATCAATCGCCGATCGGCCGCACCCCGCGGTCCAATCCCGCCACGTATACCAAGCTCTTCGACGAAATCCGCAAGCTGTTTTCGCAACTTCCGGCGTCGCGGGCCAAGGGCTTCGCGCCGGGCAGATTCAGTTTCAACGTGGCGGGGGGACGGTGCGAGGCCTGCGAGGGCAACGGCGCCGTCAAGCTGGAGATGGATTTCCTGGCCGATCTCTGGGTCACGTGCTCCGTCTGCGAGGGCAAGCGGTTCAATCGGGAAACGCTGGAAGTCGCTTACAAGGGCAAGACGATCGCCGACGTGCTGGAAATGGACGTTCCCCAGGCGCTGGAGCTGTTCGAAAACATTCCGCCCATACGCCAGAAGTTGCAGACGCTCCACGCGGTCGGATTGGATTACATCAAGCTAGGGCAACCCTCGCCGACGCTCTCCGGGGGCGAAGCCCAGCGCGTCAAGCTGGCCCGCGAGCTGGCCAAGCGCAGCACCGGGCGCACCATCTACTTCCTCGACGAGCCGACCACCGGTTTGCACTTCGCCGACATCGAGAACCTGCTTAAGGTCCTGCATCAATTCGTGGACGGCGGAAACACCGTGGTCGTCGTCGAGCACAATTTGGAAGTCATCAAGACGGCCGACTGGATCATCGATCTGGGGCCGGAAGGCGGCGAGGAGGGCGGCCGGATTATCGCCGAGGGAACGCCCGAGCAACTCGCCCAAAACCCGGCCTCGTACACCGGCAGGTTTTTGCGGCCGCTGCTGGCGGGGCATACCCTTCCCGCCGTCGCCGACCACGCCGGTCGCGAGGAGTTCTTCCGCGGCTTGAAGGCCGACGGCAAGCAGGCCGCGGCGCATCGCAAAATCGTGATTCGCGGCGCCGCCGAGCACAATCTGAAACAGATCGACGTGGAAATCCCGCGCGACCGCTTGACGGTCTTTTGCGGGCTGAGCGGCTCCGGCAAGAGCTCCTTGGCAATGGATACCATCTACGCCGAAGGGCAGCGCCGTTACGTGGAAAGTTTGAGCACGTACGCGCGGCAGTTCGTCAATCAGATGCAGAAACCGCGGCTGGAGCACATCGAGGGGCTTTCGCCGGCCATCGCCATCGAGCAGAAGCACGCCGCCAATACCCCCCGCTCCACGGTCGGCACGGTGACCGAGGTGTACGACTACTTCCGCGTGTTGATGGCCCGCCTGGGGCAAGCCCACTGCCCGGACTGCCGATTGCCGGTCGGCACGCAGACCACGGACGAGATCACGGCCAAGGTGCTGCGCCGCAAGGCGGGGACGCGAATCCTGCTTCTGGCCCCCTTGGAGCCGGCGGCAGGCGACGATTTCGAGTCGTTGTGCCGGGAATTGCGGGCGTCGGGCTATGCCCGCATCCGCGTCGACGGCGTTACCCATTCGCTCGACCGGCCGCCGGCCCTGGATCGCCGCCGCAACCATCGCGTGGAGGCCGTCGTCGATCGCATCGTGGTCTCCGAAGAGCAGCGCAGCCGCACGGCGGAAAGCGTGGAAAACGCCCTCGCGCTGGGCAAGGGCGTGCTGGTCCTGGCCGAGGTCGATGACCGTCTGCCCGAGCCTCGCTGGAAGACCGAGATTCACAGCAGGTCGGCGGTTTGCTGGTCGTGCGGGCGAAGTTTCGAGCCGCTGGGACCGCAGCATTTCTCCTTCAACAGCCGCCTCGGTTGGTGTCCCGCCTGCGAAGGACTCGGCGTGCAATCCGGGACCGATCCCAATCTTTTCATCCGCGACGCCCGGCTCACTCTGCCGGAGGGAGCCTTGTTCTTCGGTCCCGCGGTCCCGCCGCCGCTGCTCCGCGCGGCCTGGACCGTGCTCGGTCGCGAAACCGGCGTGCCCATGGACGTCCCCTTTGCCGAGTTGTCGAGCGACCACCGCCGATTGATTTTCCGCGGTACGGGCATCCGCTGGTTCCATGTGCGGCGGTCGGATTTGCACGGCTCTTCCGCGGGGGAATACGGCTCCGCCACGGAAGAGTACGGCTCCGCCGCGTCAGAGAGCGGAGACGAACACGATCCGGACGTTTTCCGCTTTCAATTTCAAGGGATCGTCCCGGCCTTCGACGAGTTGATGCGATCCAGCCCGCAATTGCGGCGGAAGCTGGATACGTTCACGGGCGAAATGGAGTGCGCGGTATGCGGCGGGAGCCGTTTGCGCGAGGATGCGGCGGCCGTCCAATTCCGCGGTCGAACCATCGACGGCTGGTGCCGTCTCCCCTTGGCAAAGCTGCTGGCGGAGATATCGGGCTGGCGGCTCGATGCCCGAGAGCGGCAGGTGGCCGGCGAAATCGTCAAGGAAATCCGCACCCGCGTGCAGTTCTTGGTGGACGTGGGGCTGGACTATTTGACCCTGCAACGCCCGGCCCCCACGCTCTCCGGCGGAGAATCGCAACGGATACGTTTGGCGGCCCAGGCGGGCAGCGGCCTGTGCGGCGTGCTCTACGTTCTGGATGAACCGACGATCGGCCTGCATCCGCGCGACAACCACCGCTTGCTGTCGGCCCTGAAGAAGCTCCGCGACATGGGCAACACGCTGCTGGTCGTGGAACACGATCGCGAGGTCATCGCGGCGGCGGATCATCTGCTCGATTTCGGGCCGGGAGCCGGCCGCGACGGCGGGGAGATCGTCGCCCAGGGCAAACCCCGCAGCGTGGCCGAATCCCCACGCTCCGTGACCGGTCCCTATCTCGACGGCAAGAAGGCCGTCCCCATCCCCGGTAATCGCCGCATGCCGCGCCTGGCGGAGATACTGGCTGATCCGGCCCAGGATTGGACGAGCGGCGGTTCCCAAAAGTCGCCCCTTTGGGCGTCGCTCCAGCCCCCCGGCGGCGGTTGGTTGGAAGTGATCGGCGCGCGGGAAAACAACCTCAAGCGGATTCACGTGGGAATACCGTTGGGCACGTTGACGGTCATCACGGGCGTCAGCGGCAGCGGGAAAAGTTCGCTCGTGGAGGACATCTTGTACAAGGCCCTGGCTCACCGGCTGCACGGGGCGCAGACGGCCCCCGGCGCCCACGATTCGATCCGCGGCGTGCGGGCGATCAATAAGGTGATCCGCGTCGATCAGCAGCCGTTGGGGCAAACGCCGACCTCCACGCCGGCGACGTTCACGGGCGTTTTCGATCTGATCCGGGAATTGTTCGCCCACCTCCCGGAGGCTCGACTGCGCGGTTTTTCTCCGCGTCGATTCAGCTTCAACGTGCCCGGCGGTCGATGCGAGAAGTGCGAGGGCGCCGGCAAGATCCGCGTCGAGATGCACTTCTTGCCCGACGTCTGGATCCCCTGCGACGCCTGCGGCGGGCGGCGATTCGACGCCGAGACGCTGGCCGTGCGGTATCGCGGCATGTCTATCGCCGACGTGCTCGATCTCCCCTGTGCCGACGCCCTGAAACTGTTCCTCGACATCCCCCGAATCCGCCGCATCCTGCAACTGCTCTGCGATGTGGGGCTGGGCTATTTGCAGCTCGGGCAGCCGGCGAACACGCTGTCCGGGGGCGAGGCCCAGCGGGTCAAATTGGCCGCCGAACTGGCCCGGCCCGATACCGGACGCACCCTCTACCTCCTCGATGAACCGACCACCGGCTTGCACTTCGAGGACGTCCGCTGCCTCCTGAACGTGCTGCAAAGGCTGACGGACCTGGGCAACACCGTGGTGGTCATCGAGCATAACCTGGACGTCGTCAAGACGGCCGATTGGATCGTCGATCTGGGGCCGGAAGCCGGTGACGAGGGCGGCTACATCGTGGCCGTGGGAACCCCCGAGGACGTGGTCCGCCATGAGCAGGCCCGGCGCGAGAGAGTGGGACGCAACGGCCGCAAGAAGGCCGTCCCGGCGGGACCGCCCTTCCGCTCTTATACAGCGGAGGTTTTGGAGCCGGTCCTGGCGGCCGGTCCCTACGAAGAGCGAGTCAAGTTCGATCCCGAGGCCGAGGCCGGGACCGCCCCAAACGATATGGAGATCGCGGACGTCGGTCGATCCGCCAAGGCGCCGTGGGAGGTGGACGGTCCGCGGTGGCATATCTACGGCGGAATCGCCCGCAACGGCAGGCCGCGGCGGTGGGAGGGACGCATCCTCGAGGCCGTGGTGGAACACATCGAAGCTACGGGCCGTTTCGCGCCGGTCAATTGGAACCACCGCAGCATCGTGGAAATCATCGGCCCCGACGCTTCCCGCGGTTGGTTCCTCCACGCCATGACCGCCGAGGAATGGCTGCTGAAGCTCAAGTTCCGCGTCGCCGCGAACACCTTCCGCCGAGACGAGCTGGCGGCCCGCCTGGACCTCAAGCCCTTCAATCTCATCCCCGACATCCCGGTCTACGGCACCGAGAACCGCACCAAAATCACGCTGATTCGGCCGCGGCAAGAGGTCGAATTGGGGATCCTGTTTTGGAGTGAAGTCGATCGTCCCGAATTCCGGCAGTTCCTGGATCAGGCGATCGAGGGCTATTTCCGCATCGGTGAGGGCGGCAACGGCTCGGTCAACGACGCCCTGCGCCCGTGGAAGAAATTGGGGTTGGCCTGGCATATGTCGCCCCGGGGCTTCCTCAACCGGAAACGCCCCCAATGGGACGTCGGCCTCGTTGGGGATGTGTTGGATCTGCTCTCGGGCATGGACCCCACCCTGACGCCCATTCCGGGAAATCGGCTGTCGATTCCCTTGTGGTTCGGTGAGTCGGGTCCACTCTTCGG
>JAAZNR010000567.1 GCA_012798155.1 Thermogutta sp.
CCGCCGACAGATCGCGGCAGTGGCCGACCACGGCTTGAGAACCGGCGGAATTGATGACCACCAGGCCGCGGTCTTTCCCTTGCGTCAGCCAGACCAACTCTCCGGTATCGGAACGGATCGGGTTGCCCACGCCGGCGTCGGTGGGAATGCGAGTTTCACTCGTCAGCGATTCTACCCGAACCGCATGTTGCAGCGGTAAAGCGGCCGGAAAGCCCGGCGAATAAAAGGGGCTCAGCTCCCAGCGATTCTTTAGGCGAATGCTCTGGCGGACGTCCTCCGGGCTGTAAGATCGGAGCACGGTCCGGTCGGCCGGCCGGACGTCGCCGCGGCGAAAGGAGGCCGCGCAGGCCGCCAATTGCGTCATCTTGACCGGATCGAACGCCAGATCGAAGTGGCCCGCAATTCGCGGCTCCGTCCCCACGACTTCGGCATGTGCCAAGGTGTACCAAAAAATCCCGTCCCAATCCTGAAAAGCCCCGTAGGCGGCGAGGATGGGGATTCCCTCGCAAGCGAATTGGTGGGGGAAGGGGTGGTTTACTTCCGATACGGTGTACGGTTTGCCGGCCATCGGGGTGCGGGCTAGTTGCACGACTGTGGAGTGCAACGGATCGACGACCATCGGCGTATTGGGAATCTTGAATCCCACGGTCCGGCCGGTGCCGGGATCACGTATGTACGACGGATGCTGCCAATAGACGTGGCCGTCCACGACGTCGAGCAAAGAGGTTCCCGCTACGATCGGATATCCCGAGTGCCCGTGACCGTGGTCGCTGTTCCCCACGATCAGCGATCGGACCCCCAACTCTTCGCGCAGAAAACGCCGCATGGAGAGGAAGTAGCCGCGTTCCAAGTCCATGTAGAACCGGGCCTCGGTATGAAAGCGCTCCGCGGAGGCGGACGGGAATTGATCCGGACTCAATCGTGGAATCCACTCGCCCTCCGGGACGGAGGCCTCGCTCCGGATGCGGCGGAGGGTTTCGGGCGAGACGTTCTCCGCCAACCACTCGTTGTAAAGCCGCGTCAAGTCCGCGGCGTAGCTTGCAGGTATGTCGGTCCAGGTGCCGGGATTCTTTCGGGTGTTCGTTCCCCGCAATCGACCGTCCATCCAGGCTTCCACGAGCGAGTTTTCGTTTACCAGCTCGACGATCGCGACGCACGGTTCGTGACGGTATTCGGTGCCGGTGTAGGGGTTCTTGTGCGTCAATAAGGCTCGGGCGTACTCTCTCTGCAGCTCCAGAAGCCGCGGATCAAAGTACGTGAGACCTTTCGCGAATCCCAGCAGTTCGTAATCCCGGACGCCGTCGCCGGCCTTGTAGGATCGGGCCACGTTGAGATTGATGTCGCTGTAGATTCCGTGGGCCTTGAGCCGGGCCGTCATGTAATCCAACCGATCCAGATACTCCGGGTCGAGGCGGCGGGTGTCGTCTCGAGATGCGTCGATGATGCCGTTCGGGGCCGGCCGATCGAAAAAGTGAAAGCGCACACAATTGATGCCCCACCGCGCCAATCGTTCCGCGATCACCTCGGCATGCTCTTTCGGAGGCAGACCGCCCTTGCCGGAGAGATTCACGCCCCAAAAGCGGATCCTCTTGCCGTCCGCGGTCGCCAAATGACCGTCCCGGACGGTGATGAATCCTGTTTTTCCTGCCGGTTTTTCGAGCAGGGACGAGAAATCGATCAGGCATCCGTTAAGCTTTCCCCAAGTCACCGGAAACGGTCTCATGGCAGGCGTCGCCGTTTCTCCCTCCGCCAACGCGGAAAAGCAGAATAGGCAAATGCCCGCCGCGACGCATCCGCTCAATCGGGCCATCATGGGAGATTCCTTATTTTGCCGGCTGAATGCTCAAGAAAATGCTCAATACGGGGAGAGGATGGATCACGTAACAACAAGTCGCCGTAACCCCTCTCAATCCCGTATGTGATCGAATCACGCCCGCGATCTTAACACCGGCCGTGCTCTCTGCCAAGCGAGTGCCCCCTCGCGCCAAGACGACCAGCAGCGTGGAATCGGAACTCTGCGAGACGTCGCGCCTAAGGTCTGCGAGACGTTGGGCCTAAAGGTGGGAAGTGAAGGGTGGTCCGTCGCGGCAATCCGGAGGCATCGGCTCACTGGGTCGCGCGGCCGTTCGGCTTGTCGGGCGTGCCGCCCTCGTCACCCCCCGATTCGGCGGTCTTCGCGATCAATGCCGGGGAGGAAGCGTAAAGGGGCATGTGGCGATAATAGACTTCCAGCGTGCATATCGCCAGGGCCGTGGTGTAAATACGTCCGCCTTGGCGCCCATATTGGTCGAGCGGATCCCAACTTCCCGCCAAGGAACCCGTCTTGCGCTGAGTCGTCAAGAGCGTTTCCTTCATGGCGTCGTTCCATAGGCGCCAGAAATCGCCGCCTATGTGGTGCATGACCTGCGTGGCGTAGTAGATGTAGTAGAACCACGGCATGGAGGTGTCGAGCTTTTGAGAGCTGGGCCGGTTTTCGTTGAGCAGATAGTAGGCTCCCATCTCCAGCCCTGGATGGTCCCGCGACCAGCCCAGATATTGACGACAAAGCAGGGCCTCGGCGGTCATGGTGGGAGTTCCTCCGCCGCCCGGTAGATAGGCGTAACGCCCCCCGTAACGGTCGGCCTGGGCGCTGTCGAGGTACCGCGAGGCGCCGGCGAAGGCGCTATCGGGCACGCGGAGGTAGGCCATCTTGCCGCTGCGAAGGGCCATCAACTGCCACCCCAAAACGCTCGTATCCCCCGCCTGGCCCGGGTCGTAACGCCAACCGCCGGCCGAGTGCTGGGCGCGGACGATGAAGTCGAGGGCCTTTTGCGCCGGTTGGCGGAGCTGAGGATCGCGGGTCATGGCATACGCCTCGCAAAGGACGATGGTAGCTTGGCCGTGCGCGTACATATCCCCGATTCCGCTTCCCCGCAAGTCACCGTCCTCCTTTTGCCGGCCGACGAGCCAATTCAGCCCTTTCAAGACCAGGGACCTGTACTCGCCGTCACGATGCGTTTGACCCGCGCCCAAGAACGGCAAGAGCGCCAAGGCGGTGCCCGCCACGTCCGACTCTTGCCCTAGGCCGTCTTCATCACCGACGGCCCCCGGTGCGCGATTGAAGGCATGCAGGCTCCAGCTACCGTCCGCGTTTTGGTATCGCGCCAACCAGCGAAGGCCTCG
>JAAZNR010000568.1 GCA_012798155.1 Thermogutta sp.
TCCGTCCGCACGCCGTAGTGCTTGTGGACCATGTGCACGGCCGGATACTCGTAATAGCGATAGTACACGGAGGTTCGCCAGTCGGGGACGTCGCGGCCTTCCAGCAGCGGCTTCAGACTGCGGCCCTGCATGTCGCCGGGGACGGCGGCCCCGGCGATGTCGAGGAACGTCTCCGCGAAGTCGAGATTCATGACCAGCTTTTCGCAGACGCCGCCCGGCTTGACGTGTCCCGGCCAGCGGACCAACAGCGGCGTGCGGAACGACTCCTCGTACATGAAGCGTTTGTCGAACCAGCCGTGCTCGCCGAGGTAGAAACCTTGGTCGGAGGTGTAGATCACGACGGTATTGTCGGCCAGTCCGGACTCGTCGAGGTAATCGAGGACGCGGCCGACGTTGCGATCCACGCCTGCCACGCAGCGGAGGTAATCCTTGAGGTAGCGTTGGTACTTCCAGCGGACCAGCTCCTCGCCCTGGAGGTCGGCCTCCTCGAAGGCCTTGTTCTCCTCGGCGTAGGCGTTGTAGAAGCGTTCGGCCTGCTCGGGCGTGAACTTCTCGTTTTGCGGCACCAGCTTGAGGTCGTGGGGGGTGAGGTGCCGGGCGACGGTCATTTCCTGTTCACGAGCGGCGCGGCCGCGGGTCGCGTAATCGTCGAACAAGGTGGGCGGCTCGGGGATGGTCGCGTCCTTGAAGAGGTCCAATTCTCGCGGGCCGGGGCACCAATTCCGGTGCGGGGCCTTGTGGTGATACATCAGGAAGAACGGCCGGCTCTTGTCTCTGCCGTTCTGCAAAAAGTCCAGCGCCAGGTCCGTGATCACGTCCGTGGTGTAGCCTTCGTGGGCCGCGCGGCCCCGCGGCGTCTTCATGGGCGGGTTATAGTAGGGGCCTTGCCCGAACAGAATCTCCCAGTGATCGAAGCCGGTGGGGTCGGTCCCCAGGTGCCACTTGCCGATGATTGCCGTCTGGTAGCCGGCCTGTTGCAACAGCTTGCTCACCGTCTGTTGGCTGCCGTCGAAGCGGTCGCCGTTCCGGGCGAAGCCGTTCAGGTGGCTGTATTTGCCGGTCAGAATCACGGCCCGGCTGGGACCGCAGATGGAGTTCGTTACGAAGCAGTTGCGGAAGAGCATCCCTTCCCGCGCCAGGCGGTCGATGTTCGGCGTCTGATTCAGGCCGTACCCGTACGCGCTGACGGCTTGGTAGGCGTGATCGTCCGACATGATGAAGAGGATGTTGGGGCGAGAGCCGGGGGCGGACTCCGCCCGTGCGGCCGTCCCCGCCGCGACCGCCAACCCCAGCCCGGCCGACACGGCCCAAAACATGAGCTTGCAACGACACATCGTCAGGCCTCCCTTGAAGACATCCTGGAAATCGCCGGCGTGACGATCCCGGCCGTACGGCGGAAATCCGTCCCGCGCAGCGTCGTTTACTCCCGCCGCTCGGCGGCGGATCGCCTTGCGCGTCATTCGCCCTTATGAATGCCGGGCGGGACCGGCGGCAGATCGGCCGTCAGCTTGGCGGGAGTCGTTCTTCCCGCCTCGTTCGGGTCGAAGTCTTGGAAGCCCAATGTAAACGCCGGCGAGTCGGGTTGCAACCGCCAATCGCCCTCGGCCGGGTTGCGGAACTTGGGATCGGCGATCAGCGAATGCAAGTCCTGCCGCCGCTGCTCGCGCCACTGCTCCAGCGTCAAGTCGCCCGGAAATAGCACCGGCTTGCCCGCGTGCCAGTACAGGTTGTAGTCCATGCGGAAGTTGTCGTCCTTCCAATTGCTGCCCAGCAGCGGGCTGTCGTTTTCCCAGAACACCACGTTGCGTTCGAAGAAGAACGAGATGTGCTCCTCGGTGCGGGTCCGCTGGATCTGATGCTCGAGCGAGTTGACGAGGATGTTGTTGTGGATGCGGTTTTCCCGGCCGTAGTGCTGATGGAAGCTGCCCGTCTTGGTGTTGTAGACCAGATTGTAGGCCATCTCGATGTTGGTGGAGCCTTCGTCGGTGTAGAGTCCCCAGCCGCCGTAGGAGAAGGCGTACACGTCGTGGATTTTGTTGTGGTTGACGGTGGTGCCGGGGGAGACGCCCAGGGTATAGACGCCGCCCATGTCGGAAAGCACGCCCTGCCCGATGTTGTGGATGTGGTTGTAATCGACGCGGTTGTGATGGGCCTTGCTTTCGGCGTAGCCCCAGCTCCAGCCCACCGATACGCCCGTGTAATAGAAGTCGTGGATATCGTTGTGCTCGACGACGTTGAAGGGGGAATGGCCGATCCAGACGCCGACGGAGGCGGGGTGCAGCCGGCCGCCGTGGGCGATCGTGCAGTTGCGGACCGTGATGTGCGAGGTGGCGGCGTCTTCGCCGGTGGGAACGCGGCTTGCGTCGCTCCAGCTCCCCGCTCCGGCGTGGCCGATCTTGACGCCGCCGCCGCCCAGGTCCGCCAATTCGCAGTTTTCCACGCGGCAATCGCGGCAACCCTCGCCGAAGGCCGCCGCGTACCCGCCGGTGTGGATCACCGCGCAGCCGTCCAGCACGATGTTCCGCGCGGAGAAGAGCGTCACGGCGGCGTTCAGGCCGATATCCGCCTGGGGGAAGGCCTGGCCCTTGTCGGGGCAGTTCCAATTGGTGTGGGCCAAGGTCAGGCCGCGGAAGTGGATGTGCCGCGCCCACTGCCGGGTATCGCCGCGGCCGGCCGCCGCCAGCAGGGTTTCCAGGCGGGGGGCGATGACCCGGCTATTGTCCGGCGTCTCGCCCGGCTTCGGCCAATAGATCAGTTCGCCGGACTTGCGGTCCAGGTAGAATTCGCCGGGGGCAAGCGCCTCCTTGACGTTCACGGCGAACCAGCGATGGCCGGTCGGGATGCTCGCCCAGCCGGTGTTGAAGCCCGTCCCCCAACGAAACAGCACCGTGTGCTCGGCCGGGTCGATGGATGCGATCCGCAAGCGGGAGGCCGACCACTGGTGGAACACGATGACTTCCACGTCTTCCAGGTTGTGCCATTGGGGATTCAATTCCTCGCCGGAGAA
>JAAZNR010000569.1 GCA_012798155.1 Thermogutta sp.
ACTGTGCAAATCCGATTCCGCTGAGCCTTCCTGGAGAGGCTTGACACTTGAGGTTTCGATTGAACCAAGCGCACGAAGGCAGGAGCTTGCTTTGATTTTGGATTGTCTGATCCGGCCGGCCCAAGGGAATCGGCTGCCATGGGCTTTCTTCCGGGATTCTGCCCACCATCGACTCTCGCCCCACGGTTCTCAACGCTCTTGAATCGCGGCTAGGGTGAACTCTTCATCCCTATCCCGCAAATCCATCATGGTTTCGAATATAGTCCGGCTCTACCCCTGCGGCTATCACCAGCTTGAGGGGATTACGTCGTCATTTTGGGTTTGTGAGCCACAGCCGGACCCGATCACGCAACGGTGTGGCGCCGCCCGGCCATTCAAAACGGCATCGACTTTGCACACTGCGTCTCAACGATGCGGATTGCTTTGCTGCGGTTTTACCGCGCCACCCAATTTAGAAAGGTTCGCGACAATGACCTCCGCACTTCGTTCCGCGGCCGCTGCCGCCGTGTTTCTCTTACTCTGGGCGGCTCGCGGCGCGCAAGCCGAACCGCTTTTGCAACTGTATCTGGAGGGCGGCGTGTACGACACCGCCACGGAGAGCTGGTACGTTGCCCCGCCGGGATCTTCGGCGGGCGTACCTTTCCGTTTGTGGGTCATCGGCAACACTAAGCAGGCCGGGACCATCCATGATGTCCGCCTGTCAATGGCCTATGCCGCGGAGTACCGAATCGCCGACCGGGATCTTGGGGTGACGTTTTCGCCGACGACGGCGAGCCTCGTCTCCGACCCATCCGTGCCAGCCGTGCCGGGTTTCATCCAGTACGGAACTGCGGGGACGACGCCGCTCTTGGGTGACGGCTCCCCCTTGCCGCCCCACGGCGTCTTCGGGGCAAACACGGTTTGGCAAGAGTGGTTTCTGGGGGACTTCAACTTGAAAGACTCGCCACTCGGCGACTTTGTGAAGAGCTTTCCCACGTGTTGGAAGGCGAGCGCCGCCCAGGTGAATGTCTATGAAGCGGCCATTCATTTCTCCCACGGCGACTCCGCGCACGGCGTTCAGGTACACTTCGACGTATACGACCACGTCGAAGGCGGCAATCATGTGAAATACAAGTTCGCTCCATTCTCCCACGATGCCGACGCGACCGTGGACGCGGCACCGGCCCCGCCGGCCCTCGTGGGCCTGATCGGGTTAGCGGCCTTCTTGCCTTTCGGAGCCCGGCGGCTTTTGCGGGCTCCGAAAGGATGAGTCGGCATGTATATGTCGAAGGTCGTCGCCGGTTCCCGCTTACTTTGACAGTACCTGCCTGGCGCGGTCCACGACATCCTCGCCCGGTGCGGCTTGGATGACGCGATTCAAAGCCGCAGTGATCGCAGCGCGAGACTCGGCGGGGAGCTTGTCCGCGATCGCCACGGCGGCCGTTCCCGCATCCTTCTTGACTTCCGGATCGACAACCAAGCCCGCGGCAAGTTCCAGGCCTTCCACGGTTGGATAGCGGACCAGTACTTCGAGGACCAGCCTTTTTTCGTCCGGTCGGGAGGCCGCGCTCAGCGCCTCGCGGCACATCGCGATTCGATCCTCCAGCGGGACTTCCAATTGCCGGGCAATTCGGATGTATCCCCTCAGGGCACGGACGCGATACCGGGGGCCGCCGTTCTTCGCAAGCTCGAGCAGGACGGGTGCGGCGTCCGCGGACATCCATTCCCCCAATACCCGCGTGACGGCGTCTTGCACCGCGTCGTCGCCTTTCAAGCCGAGGTCTCGCAGGCTTTCGAGTGCCTTTGGGCCGGGCACGGTGCTCAGCAGTTCGGCCAGACGCGGTTGCAGCGTCGGCGGGGCGCGCCGTATCGCCGCCGTCAGCTTTTCCGCCGTAGCGTCCCTTGCTTCCATGCGGCTGCACGCTGCGGCCAAGGCTTGAATGGCCGCGTCGACGTCCTGCGCGGAGCTACTCCGTATTGCCAGATCCAGCAGCGCGTCGAGGTGTTCGTAATCCACGATCATCCCCAAGGCCTGAATCGCCGCGACTCTCAGCCTGGCGTCGGATTGCTTAAGCTCGTTCAGTACTTGGGGGAGCGCCGCCGTTACGGCCCGTCGTCCGATCGCCTCCAGAACGATCACGCGGTCCTCGCCTTTGGCCGTCTCCAGTGCCTTGCAGAGAACGTCGTCGGCGTTCTTGTCTCGGATTTGGGCAATGCTTTCCACGGCCGTCTCGGCCAGGGCGCCGCCGGCCTGAGCGGCTTGCAACAAGGTGGGGACGGCCGCGGCATCGCCGATTTGGCCCAGAATGCGAACGGCCGCCGCACGAACATCCCAGCTTCCCGTGGTTGCGATGTCTTGGATCGCGCTGACGGCCACCGGTCCGCCGATGTCTCCCAGTGCCTCCACCAGGGCCGCGGCACGAATATCCTGCGGCGGCAGCGGAGTCCCGATTTGAAGCCCCTCGCCTTCGCGGAGCGCGACCTCTTTCCTCTCTTTGCCCAAATCGTAGGTCAGACGCAATTCCTTGACCACACCGGGG
>JAAZNR010000062.1 GCA_012798155.1 Thermogutta sp.
CGCCTCGTGGATTTCTCGCGGGGATTTGCCCCTGGTGAGGAGTTCCCAAGGTTGGTCGTCGAAACAGGTGGCGTAAACCACGGGCATTTCAAAATCGAAGACGGCGGCGTCGCCCACGGTCAAGAGCTTTCCCGAAAAGACTTTTGGCCACATGCGGTTCAGCATGAGATGTGCCTCGCCGATGCGGTTGGGATCGTCCCAAAGCTCGGAGAGCGGCGCCAACATGCGGTTGTAGCTACAAATCCCCGCGCTACCCAAGAGAAGCGTCATTGCAAGGGCGGGAACGGCAAAGGCGTACGCGGACCATTTCCACGGCCGGGAGCCTGAGAACGCGTGCAGGCCGTCGGCTGCCGTCACTGCCAAAAACGGGAGAAGCGGCAGCCAAAAGCGGTCGATGCGATGGGTCATCAGCCACCAAACGGCGAGGAGCCAAGCCGTCATCAGCCAGAGACTTTTTCGGCGGTCGTCGAGCCGGCTGCCCGCGATCAATCCCACCAACGCAAAAGGCCAGATCAACGGTCCCAGCCAGTCACTCGTGACGGTGAGACGGCCGGCGTCTCGGCCCAAACTTGTCAGGGAATAGTCGGGCGGCGAATGAACCCTGGTCCAGCGATCATTTTTCTGCTCATTCCAAGTAGCTCCTCCGAACCAATGGTAGAGCAGCGGATAGGTGGGGTTGCCGCATAGGGCCGCGTTCTTGGCGTACCAGGCTCCCCCTCCGAGGCCGGCTGCGAGCGTGAAGACGAGGATTGCAGTCGCGGCTCCCCTATTAAGGTTTCGCCGGAGTCTCCATACCAACAATACCGCAAGCGGTGCTACCGAATAGACCAGACCGGTGTACTTGCACGCCGCCGCGGCGCCGGCCAAATAGCCGGAGATGGAAACCCAACCGACGCCGGGGCCGCGAGAGGACTTTCCATCCGGCTGAGTGAGTTCTTCAGCCCGGAGGGGGTTTTCCTGTTCGGCATCCGGGTCCCAGGCCCGGGTGAAGGCGTAAAATGCCAAGAAGACGTAAACAGCGAAGGCGACGTCGTTCAACCCCGCGGCCGACACGTTGATGACCCAGGGCGTGGCGGCCACCGTGACACAAGCTGCCACTGCTTGGGACCGCCCGCCCCACTTCCGGGCCACGGCATAGACTGCGGCCATCAGAATCAGCCCGAAGGAAGCCGCTACCGTCTTTCCGGCCAAAGCGCCCGTACGAACGTCGTCGGCCAAGGCCATGGCCCCCAAGGTATGCATTTCCGTCCCTAGTGGCATATTGGCATATACGTTATGGGGGACAAAGCGGATTTTGCCATTCAAATGGAATTCTTTAGGGGCCTGGAGGTGGTACTCGCGGACGTCGAAGTCGGTGGGAGGCAGCACGCCCTGAAGCAGAAGGAGGACCCCGACGATCCCCGGCCAGATTAACCAGGCGGGACCAAACGATAGTGCGACAGCGGCGCATCTTTTTGACTGCGACTTCTGATGGGAAACAGGGCGGCGGGTGGGCTGATTTGCCGCACTCGCCTTTTTCGCGGGGGCGGCGGATCGCAGGACCGGGGTCGCCGCTGGACGGTGAAACCGCTCCAACGAGCGTCGCAAGAAATCACGAACACAACCACAATACTCTTGGCTAGGTTGAGCAATTCTTCTCGCGCGACGGGTTCGTTTTCGACGGGGGATCTCAATAGCAAGAAAGGGTGCCCACATCCCGGCAAGAAGACCAAGGACGGGAGCCGCACGAGCGACAAGGCCGAGCAAGCCTAGAATCAGCACCCCGGTCGAGAACAGATTTAACCCTACGGCGAGTGACATCACGAATCGTTCTAACCGGCTGGAGCGACCCGCGATGCCGAGTATCTGAAGAATCGCACTCCCGCAGCCCCAGGAAGTCAGAATGATGACAGAGGCTATCCAAAGCGGCGCGAAACGATCCGCAAGCCCCCATTTTCCATCGTTTCCCAGCCAGGACCGGAAGATCTCGTCCGGGATGAATAGGTAAGGAAAGACTTGGAAGCGAGCGAACGGTTGACCAAGGATTGCGGAGACACTATTTAAGGGGGTCGCATAAAAGACCACCATGTAAACTGCGACCGCGGCCGTCGCAATCCACGGTATCAAGGGGTTTGTTGAGCGATTCACGGACGAATCTCAGGGAACCGGGCCAAGGTTCGGGACCGACCTCACAAACACCGTAAGAACCGACCTCACAAACACCGTAAGAACCGACCTCACGGGCAGCGTAAAAGCGGATCAGCTTGTCCCAGGCTCTAAATCATCCTATCTTAACAGAGAGAGGATGCTCTCGCGTTGAACGCCTCGTGCGTTAGACCGCCTGCAATCGGCCGGGGCCGGTTCGCCGGCCGCCGCCCAATCTGCAAACCAGCTACTTCGGGAAGCCAATGAATTCCGCCGCCCCCATCGAAGGCATTTTCGTTCCGAATATGGTACCCCTAGACGAGCAAGGGCGGATCAACGAGCCGGAGCTTCGCAGGTACATCGAGTGGCTGATTGCAAAGGGGGTGCACGGTCTTTACCCCAACGGTTCGACCAGCGAATTTGTGCGGTTTACGCCGCAAGAACGACGTCGCATCATCGAGATCACGGTGGATCAGGCGGCCGGCCGGGTCCCCGTGTTGGCCGGTGCCGCCGAAGCGAATGTTGGGGAAACCCTCGCGGCTTGCGAGTATTACCACGGTCTGGGAGTTCGCGCTGTTGCCATCGTCTCTCCCATTTATTATCGATTGTCGCCCGACAACATCTACGCCTACTTTGCGGAAATCGCCGCTCACACGCCGGTAGATGTAACCATCTACAACATGCCGATGTTGACTTCGCCCATCGATGTGCCGACCGTGGTGAGGTTGGCGGAGGAGTTTCCACGCATCGTGGCGATCAAGGATTCTTCGGGCGATGTCCCGCAGATGATGCGGCTGATTTCGGCCATCCGTCCACAGCGACCGGAGTTCGCGTTTCTGACGGGTTGGGATAACGTCTTGGTGCCCATGCTCGTATTGGGCTGCAACGGGGGGACGAATGCCTCGGCGGGGGTCGTTCCCGAAGTGACCCGGGCGTTGTTCGACGCGACGCGAGGAGGACGCTTGGATGAGGCTCGCCGCCGGCAGTATCGACTCCTGCAATACGTCGATGCCCTGTTCAATGCGGCCGACTTTCCCGAGGGTTTCCGGATCGGGGCCGCGGCACGGGGATTTCGCATGGGCCGGAGCCGCCAGCCGCTATCCGAGCGGCAGTCAGAGTCGCTTCGCAATCTCGCGCGTACCTTGGAGACGATGTTGGCCGAGGACGGCTTCGAATCCTCTGAGCCGCCTACACGGTCGGATTCGCCGCTTGTGACGGCGGAATCCGCTTCGGACCGTGCCGTCGTGCAACGGGTAGTGCAAGAGGTCTTGCAGGTCTTGGCGGCTCAGCAGCGCTGACGGATTCTCCGCAGCGACGTTCTCCGGGGGTGCGGCTCCTTGTCGCGTCATCCATCCGCGCGCTATCATGAATGCTTATCTGAATGCTCATCAGCGGTGGATGAGTTTTTTTGCGCGCTGCCAATCGCGCCGGCACCGGGAGGAACGACTCAAGTGGTAGAAAATCTCCTCGATATCCACTGGTGGCATTGGTGCCTTTTCATGGCGGCGGTGGTCGTCGCGCTCTTCTTGGACCTCGTGGTCTTCCACCGCAAGGAGCACGCCCCCTCTTTACGGGAGTCATTCTACTGGTCTGTTTTCTGGATCGGTTTGGCCCTGCTGTTCAATGCCTACGTTTGGTGGTGGGGATACCGCCTGCACGGAACATC
Source organism: Thermogutta sp. (assembly GCA_012798155.1). Lineage (GTDB taxonomy): Bacteria > Planctomycetota > Planctomycetia > Pirellulales > Thermoguttaceae > Thermogutta. The sequence continues at coordinate 3,791 of JAAZNR010000062.1, forward strand.
CGAGGCAGGCGTGAAATTCTTGACCGCTTATGTCGTCGAGAAATCTCTTTCCGTGGATAACCTCTTCGTTTTCGCCGTCATTTTTCGGTATTTCGGTGTGAACATCCGATACCAGCACCGCATCCTTTTTTGGGGAATCTTGGGTGCCATCATAACACGCGGCTTGTTCATCATTGCCGGTGTCGAATTGATTCGGATGTTCGAGTGGCTGATCGCGGTTTTCGGGTTATTCCTGTGTTACACGGGTGCCAGATTGGCTTTCGCGTCGGGTGAAGAAGTCCACCCCGAGAAAAACATCATTCTCCGATTTGCCCGTCGCATCATGCGGGTTACTCCAGAGATTCGCTACGATCGTTTTCTCATTCGACGCGACGGTCTGCTTTACGTCACTCCGGCGTTCTTGGCGCTCTTGGTGATCGAAAGTACCGACGTGCTATTCGCCGTGGATAGCATACCAGCCGTCTTGGGCATCTCGCGCGACCCATTCATCGTTTACTCGTCCAACATCGGTGCCATCCTGGGCCTTCGGGCCTTGTATTTTCTGCTGGCGGGGGTGCTGGAGCGATTCCGCTATCTGCACTACGGCCTTGCGGTGGTTCTCGTCTTTATTGGTTTGAAGATGGTGGCCGAGTACGTCGCCGTCACGTTCATGAATCATCACGGCCATTTGATCGATCCATGGGTTTCGCTGGCCGTTGTGGGGGGGATTCTGGGGGCCTCTCTCTTGCCCACCTTGTTTGTCAAACAGGGCGCGAATCCAGACGGCGTGGACCGGGGGACGCTGGACGAGTAGCATTTCCGTTGTCCGCGCGGGACACCGTTCGTCATGATGCGGGCGAGGTAGTGCTTTGTCACAGCATGATTTTGGGATTAGCCGACGTGCGTCCTTGTGAGCACGTCCCGGTAGATTCCGCAAAACGGCCCTATCGCCAATCCCCATTTTTTAGCTGTGAGAAAGCAGTAGCCTCAGGCCTCGGGTGTAGAATCCGCCTGACGTCAGCGCCGATCCGCCGCGGTTTTCCCGCCGCGTCTCTTGGAACGAGGTTTCTCCTCGGCCGTGATTTCGCGGAAGTTTCGCGCGTGGTGGAATACAATTCCTTAAAAGCGCGAAATAGCGTCGCGCCGTCCTTTTTGGTGTCGCCGTATCGCCGTTGCCGCGAGGATGCCGACGAGTGGGAGTCCATCGTATTCGCCTGATTGCGGCCTGGAAGCCGGTGCCGGGGGAACGAGTTGCCTGGGAACGTGTTTTCCACGCTCCCACCGGCTTGGGTCCGCAAGCTCGAGTGCGGCTTTGCCTGCGGGCTTCGGAATCGCCCTCAGCCGTAATACTCAATGGGGCGACACTCTGGGTCGATGTCGGAAACGGCAGCGACTCGCCCGTGGATTTCGAGGTCGAGAATCAACGCATTTGCCGGCGTGTGGAAGGGATGTTGGCGCCGGTGAATCGGTTGGTGGTGATCTTCCCGGGCGAAACGCCGCCGTCGGCACAGCCCCTTTTTGATCTCGAGCACGAGCGGCGACCGCGGCCTGCCCCCGAAGTTATTGAGTGTAGTCTCGAAATCGACGAAGATGCAGTCTGATGTATCGACGAAGATGCAGTCTGATGTGCAGAAGTCCAGTCTGATGTGCAGAAGTCGGGCTTTCGGCCGGGGGCGGAACCCGTCGCGACCCGATTTCGAGAATTGAGGTAAGAGCCGAACTGCCTTCAACGGCTTGGGGCGGGAAGGCAAGATCGGTTGAGACGCCGGACTGCCTTGTTTACCGATCCGGAGAATACGCGAAATGTCCATCTTGAGAGACCTTTCCAACGGCCGCTGCGGAAAAGTTCTTCGTCGGCCGAGTCGATGGCGGATGTTTGCCGGTTGCATGTTGCTTGGCGGGCTTCTCGGACTCGTAGGCACGGGACGCGCGGCCTTTGCAGAGGGAGCCGTCGATCCGCCGAAGGAGCCGGAATCCCTTCCGCTTCCGGCGGCGATGGAAAACGCTTTGGTGCGGGTGGTGGCGCAGGCGGAGCGATCGGTGGTGGCCGTGGCGCGGGTCCAGCGACCCAAACCGGGAGAAGTGATGAGTCTGGAGCCGCGCCCCGACCCCTTCGGGTTGTTCGGCGCGGGTCCGGCGGGACGAGCTTCGGATGATACCGTGGTGGTGGGAGATTACGCCGCGGGCGTGGTGATCGACGCCTCCGGATTGGTGGTGACCGTCTATCATTTCCTCGGTCAGGACTGCGAATACTACGTTACCACCAGCGACCATCGTATCTTCAAGGCCGTGGTCAAGGCGGCCGATCCTCGCAGCGACCTTGCGGTGCTGGCCGTGGAAGCGTCGGACCTGGTGCCGATTCGCCTCGGGGCCGCCGAACGTCTCCGCAAGGGACAGATCGTCATCGCTTTGGGAAATCCCTATGCCGTCGCCCAGGACGGGCAGGTCAGCGCAAGCTGGGGCATTGTTTCGAACTTGCATCGCAAGGCGCCTCTCACCCCCAGCGAATCCGAGCCGACCGGCAAGCCCACGATCCACCACTTCGGTACGCTGATTCAAACCGATGCCAAGCTCAGCTTCAATACGAGCGGCGGCGCCCTCGTCAATCTCTCGGGCGAGATGGTGGGTCTGTTGACCGATTTGCCTTTTGCCCCCGGTTTCGAGAAGGCCGCCGGTTACGCATATCCCGTCGATGCCACGTTTCGCCGCGCACTGGACCGGCTGAAGAGCGGCGAGGAAGTGGAATATGGGTTCCTTGGGCTTCAGCCGGATGCCTTGCCCTTGGCGGAACGATTGAAAGGGGCCCAAGGGACGCGAGTCGATCGCGTGGTTCCGGGCACGCCCGCCGATCGGGCCGGACTGAGGCCGCTCGACGTCATCACGGCGGTGGACGGCAATCCCGTCTACGACGAGGACGGCTTGGTCCTGGCCGTGGGAAGCCAACCCGCGGACGGGCGAGTTCGACTCGATGTGATTCGCGGTGAGCGAAAGTTTCAGGTCGAAGTCGCCTTAACGAAGTATCCGGTTCGCGGAAAGAAGATCATTACGGCACCCCCGCGCAAGTGGCGCGGGATGGCCGTGGAATATGTCTCGGCAATGGGGCCTGAGCACGACGGCGGCATGTGGTTCTCTCCGCCTCCCCAGAATGCCGTGGCCGTCAAGGAAGTGGACGAAGATAGCCCCGCTTGGAAGGCGGGTTTACGGGCGGGCGACCTGGTGAGTCATGTGGCGGGCGTGCCGGTAGGTAATCCCCGAGAGTTCTTCGAGGCCGTGGCGAACGCGAGCGGTCCGGTGGTTTTGCAACTTGTGCCGAGCGACCCCCAAACGGAGCCCATCAGCCGGACCGTTGCACCCCATTAGACGCTCCGCCGGACGGCCGAAACGGTTGCCGAAATAGGAGCCGGGAGCCTGACGCCTCGAGATTTCGGCTCAGCGGTAAATTCGGCGAGCGCGGCGGACCAAAACCGATCAGCTCCCCAAGGATGCGAGGCCGTTACCTGCTTAGCCAGGCGACGACCGCTTTTCCGGATAGACGACCAATTCCACCCGCCGATTCCTCAGACGGCCGGCTTCGGTGGCGTTGGACATGATGGGGTGGGACGCACCGTGGCCGACCACGAAGAGCTGGTCCGCCGGGAAGATGCCTTGCGAGACCAGGGCGTCCTGAACCGCCGCCGCCCACGAGACGGACATTTGAAGGTGGTTCTTCCAGGTGTTGGAGCGGAGAGGCCCGGAATCCGTGAAACCCTCCACGCCGATCATCTGATTGGGATACGTCCGTGCGATCTCCGCCCCTACCGCGGTCAGCAAGGGGATGGCGTCCGGCCGGAATTGCAGGATGCCCGGCTCGAAAAGCTGATCGGCGGGCAGCTCGACCCGGATCACATCGCCGTCCCTACGGACTTGGACGCCGGGAATGTTTACTGCCGGCAGCGCTTGGCTCAAGCTGTTGTTGGGCTGGATGCTGACGCTCCCGGATCGCTGCAACGAAGCATTCAACGTCTTGACTTGCCGCTCGGCCTCCTCCTTCTCCTTCTGCAATTGTGCAACCTGAGCGGTCGTGTCGGTCAATTGCCGCTGGACGACCGACATTTGGTCTTCCAGAATCTTAGCTCGCTGGTTGGCCTGAGCCAGCATCGTTTGGAGTTGCTGGTTGTCGCGGTCCAAGGCCACGGCTCGAGCCTGGGCCTCTTCCAATTGGCGGCTCAAGGCCGCTTGTTGCTGCTGCGCGGCCGCGTTTTGCGAGGTTGCGAACCGGTTTTGCGCGCATCCGGACAGCCCCGCCGCGAACAGAGCGGCCGGTATCAAGATGGCAGCGCAAAATCGCATGAGAATCACCCCTCTATCGTCCGTCACGGCCGAGGACGGGTCGGAGTTGAGCACGGGTCGGTCACGGATTTCGGAAAAATCCCTCGCGAGCGTCTATTTATCCAAGCCGCCCAATTCCCGCAAGTGCAATTTCGCGTCTCTTCTTGCGCATCTCGCGTACCACAAGCCCACGTCGGCCGGCTCGGTCGTTTTGGGGCCGATGGGCGGATGAGGTGTTGATTCCGGGATCAGGCCGGTTTTCCCATGTCCCGAGACGAATGGCGAGCGTCGCAGCAATGGCCCAATAAGCAGCAACGCCCCAATAAGCAGCAATGCCCCAACAAGATGAGGATAGCCGCTCACGGGGATGACAATGACAAGCGGCCCTTTTGTAACCGTTCGCGGGCCGGCGGCGGGTAGGGTTATCGTGAGAAGTCCCCAAACGCAGCACTACATGGCCGTCTTCGCTCCCGAGGCGGCCTTTTTCCGCAGGGGATAACCCGGCCCTGTGCCACCCTGTGTCGCCATCAAGCGTTCGTAGCGACGGGTTCCATATCTCGCGGGCGGTGGGCTGGATGAACCGCTTTGGATTCGACGTTCCGGCTCGCCGCGCGGGCCGAGCGAACCTCTCTCAGATATCGCAGTCGCGCCGCCCCCACAAGGAGCAGATTGGCGGTAAAGAAGGCCGCCACGTAGAGGCCGCCGCCGCTGCCTTCTCCGGCGTAGGAATGCAGGCCGATGGGCATGAGATAGTTCGTGCCGTACCAGGCCCAGACCACGGAAATCATGCCCATCACGGATCCGGCCGCCATGCCGAAATTGCCGATCCAGGCCGCGTACCGGCCGTGGAGCAGAACCATGTAAACCAAGATCGAGACCAAGGCCCAGACTTCTTTGGGGTCCCAGCCCCAAAAACGGCCCCAAGCGCGGTCCGCCCAAACTCCGCCCAAAATGGTTCCCGCCGTCAACAGCACCACGGCGACTTGAATTGCCCGGTACATATAGCCGGCCAGATGAATGCACGGCTCCGGCGACTGAACGGCCGCGACTTCGTTGCCGCCCGCGGCGGGGCGATGGACGCCGTCGCTCCCCGTTACGGGGCCGTCGGGCAGGAGCCTGTATCGGCCGAACAGGTAGTAGCCCAGCGCCAAGTTGCCCAATCCCCAGGCCAGCAAGCCCGCCCCGTAGCCCGCCGTCACCGTCAATACGTGGGCGAACAGCCACATGCGATCGCGCAATACCGGTTGCAGTGCATTGATGCCGCGATCCCACACGGGGGTGAAATATCCGATCATCGCCACGGAAAAAGCCAATGCCGCGCCTGCCAGGGCGTACGGTTTTCGGGCATAGGCGTGCCGGATCGCGGATCGGAGCTTCTCACGGTCCAGGCCGGCGGGGATCGTGTAAAGGCTGAGCGCGGCACTCAAGAGCAGCCGCGGCACGCCCCAGACCATCGCGGCCAAGATGCAAATTCCCACCAGCCATCCCAAGAGAATCATAACGATATCTCCCAGGGACGGTGCAACGACGCCTCGCGCGAATTCTGGCACAAGGTCGAACACGGCGCGACTCTTGGCAGCGTCGTAAGGCACGACGGCTAGAAGCAGGAACAAGCCGACGGACATAATGACCCGAAGGGGGGTGATGACAGCCAGCGAGGCGATTCGCTCGCCGGTGCCGGGAAAAGTC
>JAAZNR010000570.1 GCA_012798155.1 Thermogutta sp.
CGCGATACCCCATCGACCGCCCCCTGCTCCCGGCGATTTCCCGCCGTTTGCCCCCTTTTCACCCGGCGGAAAAGGAATACCATACGATAATGACTCGGTCGTTCGCCGCCGGGCACGTCCGCCGTCGGTTGATCGGCGAAAAGGACAGGACGGAATCGCGCGATGTTTCATTCGGATGGGGGCGACTCAAGCAACGACCCGGTAAAAGGCTCGACGATCCGGGGGATTTCTCGCCGGCGCAGCCACGCCGTCAAACACGAAACGGGGGTGAAAGTCCATGCTCCAAATCGAGTTGCAGGCGCGACGCTGGTCCGTTGCCGACGCCGAGGAGTTGTACGAGGTCGCCAGTTGGGGGAAGGGATACTTCTCCGTAAACCAGGCGGGCCACGTCTGCGTTCACCCGGAAAAAGACCCCCAACGCGCCATCGATTTGAAGCATCTGCTCGATCGGCTGATCGTCCGCGGCATTCAAACTCCCCTACTGCTCCGATTCGGCGGGATATTGAAGCATCGACTCCTCGATCTGAAGGAGGCGTTCACTCAGGCCATTGCCGAACACGACTACCGGGGCGGCTACCATCTGGTCTACCCCATCAAAGTCAATCAGCAGCGCCAGGTCGTGGAAGAGATCCTCCGATACGGCTCCAGTTATCGATTCGGCCTAGAAGCGGGGAGCAAGCCCGAGCTATTGGCGGTCATCGCCCTGGCCGACAACGAGACCCCCATCGTCTGCAACGGCTTCAAAGACGCCCGCTTCATCGAGACCGCCATGCTGGCTCAAAAGATGGGGCGCAACATCTTTTTGGTGGTGGAGAAATTCACGGACTTGGAACTCATCTTGCACTCCGCCAAGGAGGTCGGCGTCCGGCCCCATATCGGGGTGCGGGTCAAGTTGGCGGCTACCGGATCGGGGAGGTGGCAGTCCTCGGGGGGGTACCGCTCCAAGTTCGGTCTGACCGTGAGCGAGATACTCCGCGCCCTTCAGCTCCTCAAAGAGCATGACATGGCCGACTGCTTCAAGCTCCTCCACTTCCACCTGGGAAGCCAAATCACCAACATTCGGCACATCAAGGCGGCCCTTACCGAAGGCGCTCGCGTCTATGCCGATCTGTATCGGCAAGGGGCCGGCCTGGAGTATCTCGACGTGGGCGGCGGGCTGGGCGTCGATTACGACGGTTCCCAGACCACGTTCGAATCCAGCGTCAACTACACCTTGCAAGAGTATGCCAATGATGTGGTCTATCACATCCAGACCGTCTGCGATGATACCGAGGTGCCGCATCCCACGATCTTTTCCGAAAGCGGTCGCGCGGTCGTCTCCTACAACAGCGTTCTGATCTTCAACGTCTTGGGAGTGGCGGACCGCGGTGAGAACGGTCTGCCCGACGCCATTGCCGAGGACGCCGAACAACCGCTCCACGATTTGCGGCAGACCTACGATTCGCTGAACGTCCGCAACCTGCTGGAAAGTTTCCACGACGCGCAAGAGGCCATGGAAAACAGCATCACGCTGTTCAATAACGGCTATATGTCGCTGGAACAGCGGGCCTTCGCCGAAAATCTCTATTGGGCGATCTGCCGCAAAATCCACCGCATGATGCGTCAATTGGACTACGTTCCGGAAGAGCTGGAAATTCTCGATTCCCTGCTGAGTGAAACGTACTACTGCAATTTTTCGCTGTTCCAGTCGCTGCCCGACAGTTGGGCCATCAAACAGCTCTTTCCCATCATGCCCATCCACAGATTGACCGAGCAGCCCACTCAGCAAGCGATCCTCGCCGACATCACCTGCGATTCCGACGGCAAGATCGATCGCTTCATCGATCGCCACGACGTGAAACGCACCCTAACGCTGCACGAATTCCGCGGCGAGCCGTATTTCCTGGGGGTCTTTCTCGTAGGCGCCTATCAGGAGATCCTGGGCGATCTGCACAACCTCTTCGGCGACACCAACGCCGTGCACGTCGATTTGGACGAGGACGGCGACGTCGTCGTGGAAACCGTCATCAACGGCGATTCGGTCCGCGAGGTCCTTTCGTACGTGGAATTCGATCCCAACACCTTGGTAGTCCGCCTGAGAAGCAGCTTGGAGGAGGCGATCCGCAGGGGCCGTATCGACGATCGGCAGGCGGGCAGGCTGCTGCGGTTCTACGAGTCGGGTCTGGAAGGCTATACCTATCTGGAAAACCCGTCGGAGTGATCCTGAACGCTCAAGCCTGCATCGCCGTAAGAACGAGGGAGCAAGCACCCGGACCGGTCGGCCCCGCCGGGCCGCGAAGGCGGGCGCCGTTTGCGTTGCAGCCAGCGGAGCACATGAGCGGAGCACATGATCCGGCACCCGGCCGCTGATGTCGCCGCGATCATCAGTAGTTCAGAGGTCTCGTCGCAAGCGGCTGCATCGAGAGAGGGAGGCGGAGCGGTTTTCTCCCTCAATCTCTTCGGATAGGACCGACGTAACTGTTCACGCGGACCGTGTTCATGCTTGCAATGAAACCCGCGACAATGGGACTGCCGCCTTGGGGAGTGAATGGGCGGGTACGTTTTTCGGCTCGCAGCGGCCCAGGGACGGCTACGCAGAATGAACGGATGGAAACGCGGAGAACGCAGAGAACGCAGAGTTGCGGCCGCCGATTTCTTCTCCGCGCCTTCTGTGCCCTCTGCGTTTCAAAAACAGCCTCTGCGCCTCCGCGTTGCAACGAGAGACCGGGCAGGCGTGTGAACGGCTACGGACCGACAAACCAAGAGAGATGGATTGACGGAGCGAGACCACGCGAGACTTGTAACCGAGGGACCACGACCGGAGAGGGGTATCATTCCACCATCTAATGCTAATGCTTTTTCGGTTTGGGGGCCATGATAAAATACCGGCTTTCAATCCCGGACTAGGCTTTGACTGCCGACTCCCTCTTTGGTACGATGCATCAGGGACAGTAATATCATTGCTGTTTGTCGGGCGGGAGCTGGTTATGACGGTTTCCCGGCCAAAGCGGATGCCGGCGTCGAGTCGCATCCACATGCAGTTGCCTGATAAGACGGGCAAATCGGAACGGCGAAAGGCATTTTTTCCCGATCGTTTGGGGCAGGTAACCGGCATCATCGGATGCGTGGACGGCCTGGCGGATCGTTCCCCGTTGAACGGCGTCGAGGTCGGCTGTCGGTTCCATGCGGAAGACTCCGCATTGCCTTTAGCATAAACGAAGGTGTTGGGCGATGGATGTGAAACTTGTCGTCGCGAACGGGAAATTCGCCGGTAAAGCCATTCCGGTAATCGGTCCGAAATTTTTTATCGGACGGGCGGAGGATTGCCAGCTTCGCCCCGCCAGTGAGCTGGTCAGCAGGCACCACTGCGTGATCATCGTGGAAGGCGATTACGTGGCCGTTCGCGATTTCGGGTCCAAGAACGGCACGTATGTCAACGGTCAACGCGTCCGGGGTGAAATCATGCTCAAGGACGGCGATACCTTGACGGTGGGCGTGCTGGAGTTTACGGTGCGAACGGCGGCGGCCCCGGCAAAACCCTCCAAGCCCAAGGTCGAATCGGTCGCCGAGGCCGTGACGCGGACGGCGGCGCAGGCGGCCTCCACCGACTTCGACGTCGACTCTTGGCTGGAGGACGAATCGAAAGAGGCGGCGGCCCACGCCGAAACCAAGACCATCGAGGTGCCGCCCGCAAGTGCTCGCCCGGCTTCGCTGACGGATACCAATCCGCCCCACGATACGCCCGAAAAGCCCGTCGATCCCGAGGCTCGCAAGGCCCTGGCGAGCATTTTCAGCGACGAGGAACAGCCGCCGGCTGAGACCTCCGCCGATCCAAAAAAGAAGGACGAATCCGGGAAATTCAAGAAGCCGCAAGCCGCAAGCTCGGATTCGGCGGCGGCCAACGTCCTGAAAAACCTTTTCCGAAGGACCTGAACCGTCATCCGGGGAGGTGCAGCTTGGCGAAAAAACGGGAACACGAAGACGGTTCCGACCCCAAACCGCGAAAGAAGAAGCAGAAGATTGCGGGTATGCTGGGAATCGGCCTGGACGGAGGCGACGGGCAGACCCGAATCACGCGGGGAAAGAACTTCGTCCTCTGGGGCGGCAGCCAAGACACGCACGCCATCATGCAAGAGACCGCGATCAAAGTGAACGAGTCCTTGGACAAACAGGGCAAGCAACTGGAGGATGTTACCCCCAGTGAGTTGCGGGAAATCTTCCACCAGGTCACGGACTCGTTGGGGATTCACCGAGAAGGCGAGTAGGGCTTCGGCGGCGAACGCGGCGGTCCTTTCTAGGTAAACCGCGTTAAGTCGCCTTCGGTCTCCAGCGTGCGGTCATCTCATTCTCCCGGCCCCAGTCCGCCGTTGCCGCATTCTCCTCCGTTGACTCGCTTGTAGGCCGAAGCACCACTTTAGGATGGCGCTTTGTCCGAACGGCACTGCCGGCAATCGGTTCGGTTTGGGGTAACCGTTCACGGCACGATCCCAATTCTCCCGCCGAAGCCCGCGAAAATGGGACGGCCCCTTCAGGCGTGAAGGGCCAGGGCACGTTTTTCCGCCCGCAACGCGCTGGAAGCGGTGCCTGCCGCCCGCCCGTGAACGGTTACGGTTTGGGCAAAGTTTTCCGGATTCTTCCCGTCCCGCTCGAATCGTGTGTTATACTTTCTTGGCCAATCACTTTGCCTAGATTGCCCATTCGGAATGTATTAACACACCCGCTTCCCACCACGGGCGACCATCGTCGCGGCCGTTGCGTTTCCGACCCTGTGACCGCCCCCACGTTTCAGGCCGGTTGCACCTAATGGCGGCCGGATTCGTGGCTGTGGGCCGGCTCCACCCAAGAGCTGGTGGAGTCCTGGCCGTCTAGGGGGAGACCGGACGGAATCGTGGCCCTCTGAGCACGCCTCGCGTCGTCTCAGGCACCACGGCGATGGCTTTGCTGAGAATCTGGGACAGTTACGACCTGACATTGCATCCTCGCCTTTGGTGTTGGATTGGGTGTGCGACAGGTAGGCATGGGAACGAACCTCTGCCGCAGCTTCGCAAGGGAAGGAGATCAACGACGTGGCTCGCGAAAAGAAGACCGCATCGAAGGCGCATCAGAAGCAGCAAGCCGGCGAGGACTGTACGTTCCGCAAGAACCGGCAATCCCGCCCGGCCGCGCCGGTATTTGTTCGCTCCCAGCGGCAAAAACCCCGGACCAAGGCCGCGGGCGTCAAATCCTCGGCCGCGGCCGTGGCGGAAGAAGGCCCCGCCCCCATCGGCGACGCGATCGTGACCCTCGATCGCCGTACCGGCGGGGAGCGGCGAACGGCCCAAGATCGCAGGCAAAAGCAAGTCCCGGTGGCCGTCGAACGACGAAAGCTCGAACGACGGGTCAAGGTGCCCCGAAGACGCCAGATCGATCCCACCACCTGCGAACGGGATTACTCGACCGACGAAGTCGAGTTCATGCGGGCGTTGGAGGCCTACAAGCGGAGCAGCGGGCGAATGTTCCCCACTTGCAGTGAGATTCTCGAGGTGCTGCGAAACCTGGGCTACGAAAAGCGCCCCACGGCCACGCACGCCGAGCCGATGAAATCGGATGATGCGGAGGACTCGGCAGACGCTACGTGATAGGCTATGCTGGAGCTTTACGTTTCAATCTCCGCCGTGGCCGTGCCTTTTGTCCGTTCGTGTGCTGCCGCGCGCGGTTTCGAGGGCGAGCTGCGCGGTTTCCAAGGCGAGGTCTCTGTATCCTTTTGCCGACTGCCATGACCTATCGAGATGCAACCATTCACGACATCGTGTTGCGTCCGCTGCGTCGATTCAGCGATGCCAGGGGATGGCTGATCGAACTGTTTCGCCACGATGAGCTTGCCTCGCAGGTCCATCCCGTCATGGCGTACGTAAGCGAGACGCTTCCCGGCATCGCAAGGGGCCCGCACGAACATGCGGACCAGACCGACATTTTCGGTTTCTTCGGCCCGGGAGACTTCAAGCTCTATCTTTGGGACTCCCGGCCGAACAGCCCGACCCATGGTTGCCGCCAAGCCGTCGTCGTCGGCGCATCGCAACCCACCTTGGCCGTTGTGCCGCCGGGGGTGGTTCACGCCTACAAGAATATCAGCGACGTGCCGGGCCTGGTCTTCAACGCTCCGAATCGGCTCTACGCCGGCTGGGGCAAGAAAGAAAAAGTGGACGAGATCCGCCATGAAGACATGGCGGATTCGCCCTTCGTGCTGGATTAGAGCATCCGGTTCCGGGAGTCGGCCGGGGCCGCAACGACCGTCCTATCGCCGTCGCGGCGTTCTCCCCGCTTTAAGAAAGCCTAATCTGGACTTTTGCAAACTGCTCCCCTCTCCCTCTGGGAGAGGGGCAGTGGGTGAGGGCTTGGTAAAGTTAGGCAATTACGGCAAGCCGTTTTCGCGCCTAATTGCCCTCGCCATAACCCTCTTCCAAGGCGGACGAGAACTTGTCACGACAATTTGCAAAAGTCCAGCCTAATACTACAGCGCCGGCTCGGCTGGCAATGCTCAATCGGGATATTCCGGGGAAGCAGTCTCCCGGAATCTGAGAAGTCCGAAGAATCCGCATTAGCGACCCGGTGCCGTCGTGCCAAATCGTGCAAGACGAAAACCGAGAGCGACCCCTCCGTTTTCCCTGCAAAGCTGCGCGTTGCACACGATTCGACAGATCGCCTTGCTTAACGGATCGCCATGATTAACGATGCCGGGGCGATTCATTGCGCGCACGCCGCCGTCCCACTCATCGGGGCCCTTGGCATTTCATGGCACAGCGCAGGTGACGCCGCCGCACGAGTGTCGCCAACATGCCGCCGCTCAAGAGAAGGATGGTGAGGCCGGCAGGTTCCGGGATCACCCCTTGATCGCTTCGCCCTTGCATCTCAAACCGGGGAAACGACAGCGGACCACTTTGAATCCCCAAAAGTTGGCCGAACATGGGGTCGAGGCTCGCCAGGTCTTGTAACAACTGCGTGTCTTCATCGGAGGGAATTTCCCGTGCCGCGGTCAGGAACGTCGCCTGGAGCGACGGCCCAAGAGGATCAAAAGGATCATAGAGCATGTCTTTCGCCGGATTCCACAAATTCATGCCAAGGATTCCATCCAGATCTTCCACGAGGTCGAGGACGAAAACGGGTGAGTTCAGGAATCGGAGAACCCCGTCGTTGTTCCCGTCGAAATCGCTGTCGATAGGGACGGACAGGCTATCCACGGTAAAACCTGGCACAGTCACCGGCGTTCCCGCAGCTCCGACGATATCGATCGTCGTTTCCGGAGAAGTCAGGTCCAGCCCAAGTTGTTCGGCCAGGGCCGTCGAAATGACGCTCACCGAGGCCCCCGTGTCGAAAAGGAACACGGCATCGGCGACCGTTGCCAGATCCTCTTGAAGCGCGACCAAGGATTGCAGGGGGTTGGGCGCCACCGTAACATCATCGCCCGGTTCGGGGTGATTCGTGGATCCCCATAACGAAAGGGGGATTCTCACCGGGTCTGTCGTCTCGCCCGGTACCCCGGCCAATCGCAGGCCTGAAGCGACGAAGGAAACGTCCGGTAGATACATAACTATGCCTTGGAAGAGTGGTCCCAGAAAAGGGTCATCCGAAAAGAAGGCGCCCAAGTCAAGCTCGTAACCAAGCATATCGATCTTGGCGGCCGGGGCCTGGGGAGTGTTTGCCAAGGAACCCAGGTGGATGGGCGTGCCTGCGATGTTCGGCAGTTGAGGGCTTCCGCCGTCGGTCCCGACGAATACTTGAACGCCGGAAACCGTGACACCTCCCGAAAGATCATAGGCGTATTCCATTTCCCATGTGACCGAGGACCAGTTGAAATCAACCGCGCGCATGCCGTCCACCCAAAACGTCATCGGCATCGAAACATCTCCCACGACAATGCCATCGACGGCGTCGGCTTGGGCTCCCCCCGGAACCCTGATGGGGACAGGGCTGCCGTTGAACTCGAAAAAGGCTCGATCAATGGCGGAGAGGGTCAGCACGCTCGCCCCCGTATCGTAAATCCCAAAGGCCAGCGCCATTTCGCCCCCCCATTGATAGCCTTGAATGACTTCAATCTGATTTCCGAAAAGGTCTAGCTCGGGAATCAGCTCGATTTCCATGTCCCCGGCTCGGACCTGCCACGCCGGCGTCATGACCCCCAATGCAAGGATCGCGATAAGTGTACGTTGCGCGTTCATGGCAAAGTGCCTTTAACTGAAAAGCGCCCTTAACGGAAGCGAGGGTTGCCGGCCCCCAGATGGCCGTGCGACCCATAACCATCATTCCGCGCGGCATTATAATCTGTCAACTTCCAATTACAAGCGCCCGGCGGCCCGTGGGGGGAGCCGTCCACGGACCGGAGGCAGGCGAGTTTTCCGGGCCGTTGCGGGGCGAGAAACGTACCCGCGCCATTCGCGCCCGAAGACGGCAGTGCCATTTTTGCAGGCTTCGCCGCAAGAATGGGGTTTGCAGGCTTGGCCGCAAGAATGGGGATGGTCTGCGTGAACGGTTACCGGTGGGGGATGTTGCTCCGCGGCACGGAGTTGGGCAAAATGGATTCCGCCGTGTGATTGCGCAAGGCACGATTCGCTGACTCTCAATCAAGCAAGGAGTTATGACATGGCGCGACCCGTCACGATGTTCACTGGGCAGTGGGCCGATCTCCCCTTGGAAACCTTGCTCGGCA
>JAAZNR010000571.1 GCA_012798155.1 Thermogutta sp.
CTCCTTCACGTTATACAGCGTGCCCAACAGCTTGCCGAAGATGAACTCCTTGGGGGTGACCTGGGAGACCAGGATGATGTCCAGCGTGCCGGCGTCGCGCTCGCTGGTCAGGGCCGTTACGGCCTGGGTGTTCACCAAAATCAGACTGAGCAGGAAGAACGGCACCAGGACCGCGGCGGGGAGGATCGAGAATCCCGCCTCGGGCCGCTGAAAGACCGCCAGTGCCGCCGCGGCCCCCGCGAAAAAGGCCCAATAGGCTCCCTTGACCAAGAGGACCTTCCGCCCGTACGCCCAGGTGCACACTTCGCGCCACAAGACGGGGTTGTCCCAGACGTGGCGAACCCTTGCGGATTTGCGGGCGGTTCGGGTAGCAGCGGCATCCGCGTCTTCCGCCGCGCCCGCGGACGGCACGGCCCCCGGCGACGGGCCGACCTCCGAGGTTTCACAGGAGGCCTCCGCTCGGCCGCGCGTCTCCCATTTGGTCGCCCAATCCGATATCTCACCGGCTGCCGCTTCGGTGTCGGTGCCGTCGGGGGCGAGGCCGGCTTGCGTCCGCGCGGCCGGCCCCTCGACGAGGGCCTTCAATTCGGCCGGGCCGAGCCGGCGGCGCAAGGCGTCGGGCACCAGGTTCCAGGTTCGCACCCGAAGCACCGCGATGCCCGTGATGACCGCGAACACGGCGGCCGAGAAGACCGCGAAGGCGCCCAGGGGGGAGAGGCCGAAAATCGAGAGCGAGGCGTCCGGCACGGGACGGCAGGCCTCCAAGACCGCCCGCCAGGGGCTGACGGCCACGGCCCAGACGCGGCATTCGACCCCGCCCCAGGACTCTCCCAGCAAACCGGCGGCCACGACCTCTCCCAGGGCCAGCCACAGCACCAAGGCCATGATGGTGACGGCCAAGGCTTGAAACGTCTTTTCCCGCCAAAATGCCGCCGTGGTGCCGACGGCGCCGCCCAGCAGGACGGCCGCCGCGGTGACGGCGAAAGAGAGGAATATCTGGCGCTCGGAGATGCCGCCCAAGAGGGCGCTAAGCACGAAGACGGGCACGCCCGCCGCCAACATCGAAAGGAAGGTCACCAGGCTGCCCAGCAGCTTGCCCAGCACCAGCTCGCGGTTCGTCAATTCCGTCATCAGCAGCAGGTCGAGCGTCCGCCGGTCCTTTTCCTGGCAAACGCTCCCGGCGGCGATCACCGCGGCGGCGAAAAAGCCCACCAGGGCCTGCAGCGGGGCCGCGATTTGGAACCACGCCATGCCGAATCGCGCCGAGTCGCCCACGTCTCGAATGTACTGCGTGCCGGTGACTACCAGCCAGGCCGTGCACATCAATAGCAGCAGGATGAGCACGTACATTGCCCGGGCAATGTAAAACTGCCGCCGCCGCGGGCGAATCGTCAGTTCGCGAGTGAGAATCGGTCCGGCAACCAAAGGAGACTCCGAATATGGAAATCGAATTCAGGTTTTGGGGAAAACTTCGTCACGGGGTCGCGGTTGGAAAGTAGTGCGCTAGTCCGTACGGAAAGCTCCCCGGCACGGTTCGACGCTGCGTGCACCAGCCCGCATTCTCCGCCTCACGCTTCCATGCCGATCAGCACCAAGGGGACGGCCGGAACTCCCCGGCCTTGTCGCACCACATTGTAGAACTCCCCCTCATGGTAGGGCACTCCGGAGCTCATTTCGATCTGAAGCGACTTCAGCGGCAGGATTTCGACGCCCACATCGATGACGTCTCCCACGTAAAAGGCAAGGTGCTTCACGAACAGGTCGTACGCGACGAAGGCGTACTTTCC
>JAAZNR010000572.1 GCA_012798155.1 Thermogutta sp.
GAAAACGTGCAGGCCCTCATGCAGCGGCCGTTCCAAACGGAGAAGCTCTCCAGCCTGATCCGGACGCACGCGCCGCTGGAATACGAACTGGCCGAGTACATGCGCCGGCATCCCCACCGGGTCCTTGAGGGGCAAGGCCGAAGCTACGCCGCCTTTTCGCCACGTATGTTCGACATGATGGACGAGCTTGGCGTGGCCGCCCGGCACGACGTCACGATCCTCTTGAGCGGCGAGACGGGTTGCGGGAAAACCAGCCTTGCCCGGGTCATCCATGACATGTCGGGGCGTTCCGCCGGTCGCTGCCTGACGGTGGCCTGCGGCGCCTTGCCGCCCAATCTGATCGAAAGCGAGCTGTTCGGCCACGTCAAAGGGGCGTTCACCGGGGCGGACGGCGAGCGGCAAGGGAAGTTCGCCGCCGCCCAGGACGGAACCCTGCTCCTGGACGAAATCGACGTACTGCCGCCCGACCAGCAAGCCAAACTCTTGCGAATCATCGAGACGGGCGAGTACGAACCGGTGGGAAGCAACGACACGCGGATTTCCACCGCCAGACTGATCGCCGCCACGAACACCGATCTGGAACAGCTCGTTCGAGAGGGCAAGTTCCGCCGCGACCTGTACTATCGGCTGAACATTTTGAGTTTTCGCATCCCTCCGCTGCGGGAGCGCCCGCACGACGTCGAATACCTCGCCCTTCGCTTCGCGCTCCAGCACTCCAAGGCTCTCAAAGTGCGTATCGAATCCATCGAGCCGAGGTTCACGGCGGCGTTGACGGCCTACTCTTGGCCCGGCAACGTCCGCGAGCTGGAAAACGTGATGCGTCGGGCCGTCTTGTACTGTCGCGACGGGGTCTTGCGCCCCTGCGACCTGCCCAGCACCATCCGCGGCGCACTCGAGGACGAAGCTTTCCCGGCCTCAGAAATCGACTGGACGCCGGGAGGAACTCTGGCGGAACAACTGGAGGCCGCCGAGCGGCGGATTCTCGTCGAAACGCTCCGCCGCAACGGCTATCACCGCCAGGACACCGCACGGGAATTGGGCATCTCCCGCATCACGCTCTATCACAAGATGCGGAAGTACGGCCTGTTCGAGTGCATGGCGGAGACGGCCTGAGCCGGGGACGCGACCGGGCCGCTCCACCGTCGCCAACCAGCCCGCGACCGTCCCACAAAAAAAGCCCGAGCGTCCCGTAACGCCATACGGGACACTCGGGCAGATGGCTTGTCCGGAGTTACGTCCGCCGAAAAGGTTTCCGTGCGGCAAAAGGCCTTGGACGAATCGCCGCAATCGGGATCACAAGTCGTTCGGCGAGAGTTCCCGGCCGGCTCCCGCCATGCCTTTCCGCACGGCTGCGGCGATCAATTTCATCACACCCTCGCCGATTTCGATCCGAGTTTGAGTACCGTTGGGGATCAGCTTGCCTTCGGCGCGGATCACGTCCCCGCCTTCGCCCATGGATTCCACCAAGGCCTGGATTTGGGCTTTCCCGGCTTCATCGCTCGACACCGCCTGAATGAACTCCATGAGCGGTTTCAGGGAAACGCTCAGGTGTGACGTGGATTCCACCGGTTTCCGCTCTTTCGATCCGTCGAGCGCGGCCTTGAGATCGCCGACCGCGTCGCTCCCTGCCGCGAAATAGATCGCATGTTCGCCCACGCCGATTACCACTTGCAGATCCTCGCCTTTCAGGAATTCGGCGAACTCCGGCGCATCTTGGGCGATTTCCGCGTTCGGCGCTTGGAGCACGTGGAAACGAACGCCCGCATACGTTTCGGCATCCAATTTCACCAAATCGCCGACTTCGGGATCCTCCTTCTTCGCCTCGTTGAACAGCTCCTTGAAGTAGCCCTCCAGGGAAGAGGGATCATCGAGCACCAGCCCGCCCACGATCGAGAGCGTCTCCCCGTTCAGGACCCCGGAGAGGGCGATATCCGCCCCCTGCTTTTCCATCGTGGCGGTCAATTGCGAAAAGAGCTGATCCATGATGTCCGTCACCAGTTTTTGTTCCTTGGCGCCGAGGTCGCCCTCCTTCTTCAGATTGGCGGCGATCAACTGCTTGTAATCTTCCAATTGTTGCTGCAACGACTGCACGGACTCGGCCGTGTACCTGGCCGTCGCCTGCACGACGAGCGTGTCATTCGGTCGTACGAAACCGGCCAGGGCGGTGGTCAGGTCCGTATTTGCCTGGAGCTGCCGCGCCATCTTCGTGTCGGGCAGGACGGTCATTTGCACGTCCAGCGTCAAGCTGCCCGCCGAACCGTCCAAACTCGCTCCCACCGTGATCGCGTCGAGTTCGTTGAGGTCGTCTTGGATCTGAGCCAGCGACTGCGAAATCATCCGCTTTTGCAGTTCGAACTCCTCCAGCGTCTGTTCCGGGGCCTGTTGCATGCCCGGCTGCATTCCCTGCTGGATCAGGGCCACGGCGAGCTGCCGGAACATGGGGGGGATGCGCTGAATGTGGACCTTGGCGGCCAAGTCGTAGCTGCCGGCCAATTCTTGCAGCACGGCCGGATCGGCCTGGACCCCCGCCAGCGACTCCTTGTTCATGCCCAGCACGACCCAACCGTTCTTCTCCACCGCGAACAATGTCTGCTGCGGCCCTTGCACGGTGTATACGTCACCCTGTTTCTCGGCCGTGACGCCGGCTTGCGACAGTAGCTTCAGCAAGTCGTCGAGATTGGTGACGGGCACCATTCCGTAAACGTAGAAGTCCATGCCGTCGGTTTGGACGAGGATGCCGGCGGGCCGCTTGGCGTCCAGGCCGGGAATGCCCTCGCCGCCGCCGGTCTGGGCGGCGATCATGGCCTTCAACATTTCGCCCAGTTGGGGGTTGTCTGCAAGTTTCCCGACGTACTCGGCGTCCTCCAACAGCCGGTCCACGCCGCCGATCGCCACGGCACCCACCGTCTGCATCGCGGTGTTTTGAGCCGTGGCAACGACGGGAAGACCCAACAGCGCGATCGCACCGCATACCGCGGCCGCGCACAACATACCCTTCAATCGAGACATTGCGGTTTCCTTTCTACATCCTTTTGACAAAAAGCTACGGCCGCATGCCCCTCAGGACGCCAACAATACGCCCTCCGACGTAACGTCTACACCTTTTGCCGCCGGACGGTTACCAGGCCCCGCCGGTCCAAAACCCGGACCAGCCCACGACATGGTAAACCAGCGTACGGTCCCCGCGATTCTCGGCCGGCCGCGATATATCCCGCGTGCAGCCTGCCGGAACCACTTGCCTCACGCGGAAAGCCGCCGGTTTTTCGAAAAAGCCGCGGCGATCTTGAGCCGATCCGAGAAAACACCCTGCAGGCGCAACAGCTTTGGATTATAGATTATAATGCTACCCCGCTCGCTCGCTAGTTCGGATTCTCAAGGCTTCTCGGATTCCGAGAGAGTTCTTTGCCGGAATACCGCGATTGACCATTGCCTGCCGAACCAGCGCTGTCGTAATAACAGCTTTGGATTATACGGCGCGTAGATTGCCGAGGCGACCGAGGGGGGCCGTTTTTGGGCCGGCGGCCCTTGCTCGGTTTCGCGCGACTCGCCCCTTTGTGCGATTTGCGCCTCAATTTCCCTCGTTGATCTCGACTTGCCTCAGGGGCGGCAGGTCGGCGGAAACAGGATCGAGAATGAGCAACCAATCGTTGCCCCTTCCTTTGCCGGGGGCGGAAAAAGGCATCGTGCGTTCCCATTTTCGATCCCCGGCCGGTCGCACTTGTCCGTTGCGAGGGTCGAACCACCAGACTCGGATCTCGCGGCCGCCCGCCGGCTCCCACTGCACAGTCACCTCTCCACCAGTCGGCAGGTAGACGATGGCAAAAGAACCGTCCTCCGCGCGGGCCGCGCGGCGATGGTCGGCACCTTCCAATTCGCTACCGCGAATGAGCGACTGATCGGGAACGAGTTTGTGATACGGTCGTTGCGTAAGGATGGAACGCATCAGCCCCATTTGTTTGCTGCCGGGGTGGCGCAAGGCCTCTTTCCATGGCGTACGGGCATGGGAAATCGGCTTGCGCGGCGGCTCGAACATCTGCCAAATGTTGTGATTGCCGTAGGTGTGCCCGCAGGCCCCGCTCAACATCGACCAATAAGCGGCCTGCCGCACGTCCCAGTCGTCGAACCAACCCGTGTCCCCTCGCCAATTGACGGGATGATCCTCGTAGCGAGGCTCGCCGTCGAGAACGGGCTTGATCGGCTGCAACTCGCGGAGGGCCAGGGTCGTGCGGAAATTGGGAATGTGAAACGCCCCGTGCCCCGACTGGAACATATGGAAGTCCAGCCAGTCGTCGGCGTGAAACCATTGCGCGGAGTGGGAGCCGCCCTGCGGATGATAAGTCAGCAAGTGGCGCCCGCCGTCCCCCTCTCTCAGCCCCTCGGCCATGGCTCGGATGACGGCGAGGTGGCGCGGAGTCTCCGGGTTGCGATCGCCGCCCAGTATCCAAATGATGGGCTTGTCTCGGTAACGGGAACCCAACCATCGTCCGTACGTGCGAGCATTTTCCGGGGTAAAGATCTCGGGCCCGACGCCCCATTTCTTATTCCACTTATCACCCCATGTGGGCAGCATCCCGATGAACAACCCCAGTTCCTCCGCCCGCTGGACGACCCAATCGACGTGGTCCCAGTAATCGTTCTCCGGGCCTTCCTTTACGGCGGGGCGAGTGGGATCATCTTCCAGGAGCGGGGTATGCCCATAGGCATTCGGCGTATGCAGGCCGTCCAACTCGGCCAAGGCCACGGCCTGAATTACCGTGAAGCCTTTCCCCGCGCGGTCGGCGAGATACATCTCGGCCTCTTCGCGGTTCAAACGATGGAAAAGCTCCCACGCCGTGTCACCCAGATAGAAAAACGGATGCCCCTCCGCGGTGATGAGATATCGGCCGTTGGGGCTGACGCGCAATTGGGGCCCGCCGCTCGAGGCAAGGGCCGAGCGGGTCACGCCGAATGCCGCGTGAACCGCGAGGATCACGGCGAGAAACCGCGGTCCCCATCGCCATTTTCCCCGCCCACCGAATTTTCCCCGCTGACCGAAAACGCCTCCGCCCGTGTTCGATGTTGCCGACATGAACGCCCTCCCATTCCCCTTTTGCTCGTGCGCCCTCACTGCCGTTTGCCCTTTTACTGGTGCGCCCTCACTTCCGCGCGGAAACCCATTCAATACCGATTGGTACCGACACATACGCGGCGGCGGCACGCCCGTTTCGCCTCAGAACGCCAACGCGCCGTTTCGACGACCGGTCAGTCACCGCCGACGGATTCACCGATATGAAGAGCATTCTCCGATACCAAGAGCGAGTTTGCAACGCGGGTCAGCGGCACGCGCGAAAATGACGCTCAGCACGTCATAAAGCTCAGCTTGTTATAATGCTCAGCACGTTATAATGCTCAGGACGTGATGATGCTCAGGACGTTATAACTGGACTTTTGCAAAATGTGGTGACAAGTTCTCGTCCGCCTTGGAAGAGGGTTATGGTGAGGGCAATTAGCCGCGAAAACGGCTTGCCGTGATTGCCTAACTTCACCAAGCCCTCACCCGCTGCCCCTCTCCCAGAGGGAGAGGGGAGCAGTTTGCAAAAGTCCAGTTATAAGGAAAGAGGCAGCAGTTTGCGAAAGTCCAGTTATAATAATGTCTCGCGACCGGTTCAAGGCGGACATCCGGGCGAGACTCCGAGCGAGACAACGTGCAACGTCCCTGATCACCCTTCGATAGCGGGAGAAAGAGCCATGCGATTGCGACCGGACACCCCCACCCCCGGCACGAGGTTTTCCCCAAGATTCGCGGTGGCGCTCATCGCGTGGATGAGCGTCCTGTTGATAAGCGCGGACCGGCCGGCGGCGCAAGACGCCGTCGCTCCACCGCCTTCGTCGCCGGATTGGGAGGCCTATCGCGCGCGGTGGCAGGACCCCGAGGTACAGAGACGCATCGCGGAAAACATCGAGCGGTACCGCAAGGAAGACGTTTCCTGCCAGGTGCTGGGAAGCGATGGCAAACCGGTGCCGCACGCCGTGCTGGAAGCAAGCCAGGAGACGCACGGTTTTTTGTTCGGCTGCAACGCATTCGTGCTGGGGCAGCTCGATTCGCCCGAGAAAAACCGCAAATACGAAGAGGCCTTCGTTCACGTTTTCAATTTCGCCACCGTACCGTTCTATTGGGCGGGTGTGGAACCGGTCGAGGGCGAGCTTCGCTACGCGGAGGGCAGCCGAGACATTTGGCGTCGTCCCCCGCCGGACCGGTACATCCCCTGGGCGGCGAAGAACGGCTTGACCTTGAAGGGCCATCCCCTGCTCTGGCACGCCCATAATCCGCCTTGGCTTCCCAAGGACCCGGAAAAGCTGAAGGCCCTGTACCGAAAACGGTTTCACGAAATCGCGTCGCGTTACCGCGATCACATCCCCATCTGGGACGTGGTCAACGAGTCGCTGGTATGTCCGCCTTCTTATCCGCTGTACGATCCGGATCGTTCCTACGTCGCTTGGGCGTTTCAGGAGGTCGGTCCGCTGTTTCCCCAAGATACGATCTTGATGATCAACGAGGTCACCTCGTTCAATTTTCCCCCGGCGTACGCGAGGTACCAAGAACAGATCGCCGGGTTGCTGGGGGCGGGAGTGCCGGTCCGCGGCATCGGCCTGCAATTTCACTACTTTCGCCGTCAGGCCCTGGATGCCTATCTGAAAAGCCCCAACTGCGATCCGCGAAAACTGCTGGAGACCTACGAGCAACTGTCGCGCTTCGACCTGCCGCTGTACATCACCGAGATTACCATCCCCTCGGCGGGGGAGGGCGGTGAGGCGTTGCAAGCCGAGGTCGTCCGCGATCACTATCGCTTGTGGTTCAGCGCTCCCAAGATGGCCGGCATTACCTGGTGGAACCTCGGCGACGGGACGGCGGTCCAAGGCGAAAATGAAGCCCGGGGCGGCTTGTTGGACGAAAATCTCGACCCCAAACCCGCCTACCGCGAGCTGGAACGCCTGATCCGTACGGAATGGAATACGCAAGTGCGGATCGAGACCGACGAGAACGGCCGGGCCGAATTTCGCGGTTTTGCGGGCAGGTACTCGATCCGGGTCGCGGCCGGCGAAGCCTCCGCAAGCACCGTCATCGAGGTCGGGAAGGACGGCTCGAACCGCTACACCATCACCTTGCCGACGCGCGGGGAGCCTCAGACGGTTACGGATGGGAAAGAGTAGGCGGCGGCCGGTTTGCAGGACCGTGACGCCGCGGATCGCTTTCGATCGTGGGCGACGCTCTCGCGCGAAATAAGGTACCATTTTCCAGCGGACTCTCGTGTCGGGCGGGGCCGGTTTTCGTTCCCTGACGGCGCACCCGGCCCGTGGTCTTGCGTACCTTGCCATCCGTCCGCAGCTAGGGAAGAGCCATGGAAGTCGTCCTTTTCGAAGATTCGCTGGTGGAGCAATTGTATCCGATCACCGTGGGTCGGCCCGCTTTCGGCGTAACGGTCGGAGCATACCGCTTGCTCGATTTGGCGAAGAGGTTGGGGGGGAGGTTGTCGGCTTTGGTCCGGCCGCATCTGGCCGAGATCACCGCGCTGGATTACGGTCTCCCCGCGGCCGACCTCGCGGCCGAATCCATCCTGTTTCTCAACGCCCGCGCCGTGCCGTCGGTCTCCGCCGTGCGGCAGTTGGAGCAACGCGTGCGGACGGGGGCTTCCGGCGTCGTCACATGGGAGGGCCGGGTCGTGGCCGCCAAGATCGACCGCTCCGCCGCCGCCGACATCCCCCTCCCTTCGTGGTCGTCGCTGACCGCGGCGCCGCCCGCCGATTGGAAGCGATTGGTCGAATCCCTGGCCCTCCCGGACTGGGACATCGCCTGGCCGCTCATGGAATACCCCCACCATGTCATCCAGTACCACATGGAGATGATCGCCGAGCACTTGCAAGACCGCATCGCCGGCGGCAATTATCGGCAGTTGCAGGACGGCCTTTTCACGGCGGAAAACGTCCGTATCGGCGAGTACGGCACGGTGGACGCCTCGCAAGGCCCCATCGTGGTCGAAGCCGGGGCCGTGATCGGGCCGTACGGTTTCCTCCGCGGTCCGGTCTACATCGGCGCCAATGCCCGGATCATCGAATACGCCGCGATCAAGGACATGGTCACCGTGGGTCACACCACCAAGATCGGCGGCGAGATCGAAGCCGCCGTCATCGAGCCGTACTCCAACAAGCAGCACCACGGCTTTATCGGACACAGCTATTTGGGGAGCTGGGTCAATCTCGGGGCGGGAAGTTGCAACAGCGATCTGAAGAACACCTACGGCCGCGTGAGCATGGAATACGACGGCAAGCGCGTCGCCACGGGCATGCAATTCCTGGGGTGCATCATCGGCGACTATTCCAAGACGGCCGTCAACACGGCCGTCTTCACCGGCAAGGTGATCGGCGTCTGCTGCATGGTCTATGGTTTCGTGACCACGAACGTGCCCAGCTTCACGAATTACGCTCGAGTCTTCGGGCAGATCAGCGAGGTCCCCGTGGACGTGGCGGCCGCCGGACAGCAACGGATGTTCGTCCGCCGCAACGTCGCCCAGCGACCGTGCGACGTGCAATTGATCCGCGACATGTATGAACTGACCCGCCACGAGCGCCGCCTGGGCAGCGAACCCTTGGTGCTGTGAGCCGGCGGTGATCCGAACGAACGGCCGAGGAACCGCCGGCGATGCGACCTCGCAACTTTCGATGATTGGGGTAACATCCGGGGCCGGATGGTGCCTGAGGCGGGCCGGCTGCTACAACGCCGACAGATTTTTTTCCTCGCGAGGCGAATCATGTCTCTCTTGCCCAGCCGCATACCGGCTTTGATCCTGGCCGCGATCGCCGTCTCCGCGATGATCTCCGCCGAACCTTGGGTCGCGGCGGGCGAAGCCGTCCCCATGATCCACGTCAGCGATCTCTATCGACCCCACAACGACCCCGACGATCACTGGGACTTGGCCTGCGTCTATGCCCTGGCGTTTCAGTCCCGCGCGGAGTTGCTGGGCGTATTGATCGACTATCCCCAACCCGGCCGAGCGCACGATCCCGACGTGTTGGCCGTCGCCCAGTTGAACTATCTGACCGGCAAGTCCGTGCCGGTGATGGTCGGCTCGCCGCGTTTTCACGATGCGTCGGCCGCCGACACGCCGGCGGGCGAAGCCGATCTCCGCGGCGTCCGGGCTTTGCTGGATTGGATGCGCCGCGCGCCCCGGCCGGTCGTCATCAACGTCCTCGGCTCCTGCCGCGACGTGGCCTTGGCGGGCCGATTGGAACCGCGACTCTTCGCGGAAAAGTGCCGCGGCATCTATTTGAACGCGGGCAGCGGGACCCGTGACCCGCAAAAGGCCGCCGTTCTGGAGTGGAACGTGCACCTCGATCCGGCCGCCTATCGCGCCGTCTTCGATCTTCCGTGCCCCATTTACTGGATGCCGTGCTTCGAAGAGGTCCCGGCCCGGCCGGGGGAGGATTTCCAGGTTGCCGAATACGGCACATTCTATCGGTTTCGCCAGGGGGAGATTCTGCCGGACGTCTCCCCCCACGTGCGGAACTTCTTTGCCTATATGTTCCTTCATGGGAGTCTGATCCGCGACAAGGACCCGTCCTTCGTACCGCGGCCCGACTGGCTGCGATTCCTGACGGCTCAGCCCGATCCCAGCCTCATCGCCCAAATCGCCGCCATGGATCGCAACATGTGGTGCACGGCGGGATTTTTCCACGCCGTCGGCCTGACGGTAACGCAAGACGGCAACATCGTCCCGGCATCGGAATCCGCCGACCCGGTTTTCACGTTCGATCGCATAACGGTATCCTGCTCCGCACAAGGCGTGACCGAGTGGCAGGAGGCCGAGGAGACCGCGGCCGGGCCGCCGCGTTTCATCTTTCACGTGCGGAACGTGTCGCGCTACCCAACCGCCATGACGGCCGCCATGCGATCGTTACTCCGCGACTTGCCC
>JAAZNR010000573.1 GCA_012798155.1 Thermogutta sp.
GCCCCCGTTTGGATCGAAGAACTCCAGGTCTTTCCCAGTTTCGCGAGGAAGTCGCTGGAAGCGAGGATTACGCTGGGAAACCGGACCGGATCGCGCGGGCGGGGAACGATCACCTTGCAGGCCGCCCTCAAGAGTGAAACGAACGAGGCCGGCGCACCCCCTTGCCCTCCGCAGGAATACCCCGTTCAGTGGGATGAAGACGGCGGGCAGGTCACGTTCAACTACCGTCTGGGTGCCACGGCACGACCTTGGGATGAATTCGATCCGGCGGTGTATGAACTGTCCGCAAGGCTCGAAACGGACGGGAACTCGGGGGTGGAAATCACGGACACGGCGACCGCGACGTTCGGCCTTCGCGACCTCGCCGTCCAGGGCACGCAATTTACCCTCAATGGACGCCCGATCTTTCTCCGAGGGACGTTGGAATGCTGCATATTCCCCCGCACGGGGCACCCGCCGACGGACGTGGAGTCTTGGCGGCGGATCCTGGCGACGGCCAAATCCTACGGTCTCAATCACCTGCGATTCCACTCTTGGTGCCCGCCCGAGGCGGCTTTTCAGGCGGCTGATGAGATGGGCATGTACTATCAGGTGGAGTGCTCCTGCTGGGCGGCATTCGGGGAGGGAAGCCCCGTGGACGCGTTCGTCTACAGCGAGGCCGCCCGCATCCGCAAACACTACGGAAATCACCCGTCGCTGCTATTGATGGCCGCCTCGAATGAGCCGGGCGGACGCGAACGCGACGCCTTTTTGGCGCGTTGGGTCGAAACCCAGCGCCGCAGCGATCCTCGGCACGCCTACACCGCCGGCTCCGGTTGGCCCTCGATCCCGGCCAATCAATACCACGTGCAACCAGCACCCCGTTTGCAGGCCTGGGGGCCGCTCCAGTTGAACAAGACGCCGCAGACCTGGGACGACTACCGGGAGCACATCCAAAAGCAGGGGATTCCCGTCGTCAGCCACGAAATCGGCCAGTGGTGCGCTTATCCCAACGTCGTGTCGGAGCCGGAGAAATACACGGGTTTCTTCCGCGGCTCCAATGTCGAGGTTTTCCGCGAAATCCTCAAGCGGAAAGGCCTGTGGGAGCAAGCCCAAGAGTTTCTCGCGGCGTCGGGCCGATTCCAAGTCGCGCTGTACAAACAGGAGATCGAAACCGCGTTAAGGACGCCGGGCATGGCCGGTTTCCAACTCCTCGATCTTCATGATTTCCCCGGCCAGGGAACCGCGCCGGTGGGCGTCCTCGACGCCTTCTGGGAATCCAAAGGATACTGTTCGCCCGACGAATACCGCCGCTTCTGCGATTCTAGCGTACTCTTGGCGAGGATGAAAAAACGGGTATTCACCACCGATGAAACCTTCGACTGCCGGCTGGAGATCGCGCATTACGGGCCT
This sequence comes from Thermogutta sp., assembly GCA_012798155.1. Taxonomy (GTDB): domain Bacteria; phylum Planctomycetota; class Planctomycetia; order Pirellulales; family Thermoguttaceae; genus Thermogutta. The sequence goes on from JAAZNR010000573.1 coordinate 1,393, forward strand.
CGCGCGCTCGACCAAGCCGTGGTGCAATGGCGACTGCATCACGGGGATCGCGTACTTGCGGAAGGCACGCTGACCGCCTCGGATGTGCCCACGGGGCGGGTGAGCGAAGTCGGCGAATTGAGCCTGCCCCTGGCGAATCTGCCGGCCCCGACTGAAGTGACGTTGACCGCGTCGCTTGCCGAAACGCCGATCGCCAACGATTGGAAGATTTGGATCTATCCCAAGGATCTGCCGATCGAAACCCCGAGCGACGTCGTGCTCAGCGACGATCCCGAAACCGCCTGGCAAGCGGCGGAAAGCGGCAAGCGGGTAATCCTGATGGCGCCCCCCGGCCGCGTCGCCGGTCGAACCCAGGGAACCTTCCAGCCCATCTTCTGGAACCGCATCACGTTTCCCACGCAAACGGTGCACATGGTGGGAATCGTCTGCCGACCGGAGCACCCGGCCCTGAAGGATTTCCCGACGGCCTTCCACGCCGATTGGCAGTGGCAAGAGCTGTTGGACGACTGCAAGCCGATGGTTCTGGACGGCCTTCCCCACGAGTTGCGGCCGATCGTGCAGCCGATCGACGATTGGTGCGACGCCCGCAAACTCGGGTTGCTTTGGGAGGCCCGCGTCGGCGAGGGGCGTTTGCTGGCGTGCAGCATCGATCTATCGCAGGACCTCGAACGCCGGCCCGTCGCGCGGCAAATGTTGTCCAGCCTTCTGCGATACGCCGCTTCGCCGGAATTCTCCCCAGCGGTCGCGCTGGAACGGGCCGCGTGGGAGGGCCTGTGGCGAACCCCCGGCGTTTTAGAGCAACTGGGGGCGCAGGCGTCCGCGGACAGCAGCGAACCGGGCTTCGAACCGGCTCGTGCCATCGACGGCAATACCGAGACCATGTGGCACACGGCGTGGAACCCCAGCCCCTCGCCGCTTCCCCATCACTGGACGCTCGAATTGCAGCGGCCGGTTTCGCTCAAAGGCCTGCGGCTCTTGCCCCGGCAAGACGGGAACCCCAACGGACAATTGGCGGAATGCGAAATCCAGGTGAGCGACGACGGCAAGACCTGGACGACGGTCGCGCGGCAATCGTGGGACAATCGCTCCCTGGAGCGGGAAATCGCCTTTGCCGCCCCGACACAAGCCCGATTCATCAGGATCGTCGCGCTCCGGGAAATCCGCAACCAACCTTTCGCTTCGATTGCGGAAGTGGAGCTGATTCTGAATCAGTAGCC
>JAAZNR010000574.1 GCA_012798155.1 Thermogutta sp.
CAGGCTGTCCCTCGCTCTTTTCGGCGGGCGGTGTCTGCTCGGCCTCCTGCTGCTCGACCTCCTGCTGCTCGGCCTCCTTTTGCTCGGCCTGTTGCTTGGCCTGCTCCTGATTGGCCTGTTGCTGCGGAGATTCCTGGGCAGCCTCGCTTGCCGGGGCCGATTCCGCCGGCATGGGGCTCCCTGCCGCCTCGGGGGGCGTACCGGGCGGCGTACCGGGCGGGGCGGCCTCTTGCGGTTGTTCCGGGGCGGTTTCGGGGGCCGGCGTCGGGGGCGACCCGGCATTGGGGGTCTCGGCCGCGGGCGGCGCGGCGTTGGGGGTCTCGGTCGCGGGCGACTCGGCGGCGGCTTCGCCGCTTGCATCCCCCGGTTGCCCCCCCGCTTGCTGTGCCGGTTGCTGCGCCGGTTGGGATTCACTCGGCTGCTCGCCGGGCGGCATGGCATCGGATTGCGTGGGAGTCGCTTGCCCCGCATCGTCTACCGGCGGCGCGGCGCTCTCGCCCGATTGGGGCGGATTTGTCGGCGTCGAGGAAGACTCGCCTTCCGGGGTCGGCAGCGCCGGGCCGGCGGGGGCAGCGGCATCCGGCAAGGCGGCCGACGTCTGCGGCGCAAGGAACAGCTCGTCCTTCCGCTCTTCGTACACCCGCCGCAGCTCCTCCTCTGAAATCGAGGCCCGCTCCAGCCACATCGTAACGTCCCCCTTGAGGTACTCGAAGCGAACCTTCTCGGGGACCTTGAAACCGGGATCGGGGCTGTTCGGTTGAGGGAGTCGGGTCTTGTACTTCTCGAAGAACTCCCGCAATTGGGCGTCGCTGGGAGGCGTTACCTTGGCGGCGAACTTTTCGACGGGGATTTCCGCCAACTCCACGGACGCCTTGCGGTGAAGGCGGAGGAAATAGTCCCACCGCTGACCGGGGGTCTCCCCAGCGTAGCCCGGCAAAAATCGCCACGGGTCCACCCCGCTCAGTTCGGCGTAGCGGAGGGCCAGCAAGGCCAGGTTCATGCCCGAAAACAGGGCATCTTCATCGACCCGTTGCCGGGCCATCAACTCCTGGAGGTCTTGCGGGGAGATGGCAATTCCCGTCGAGTTCAGCAGGTCCTGAATATAGCGATTCACGGCGATATCCGAAATCGTCATGCCCGCCGCTTCGGCGTATCGGGCAAGGAGCCACAGACGCACGACCTGCTCCTCGGAAAGCTCCCCCAGCGTTTGACGGAACATGGCGATTTGCATGGGGTTGCCCCGGCGGCGCGACACGTAGTCTTGCAGGGCCTCCAAGAACCGCTGAACGGCGGCCTGGCCGCTCCAAAGGCCTTCCACCTGCTGCTCGGTGAGGCTGCCGAATCGCTCCGTCACGACGACGGTGGGATCGCCGGTCCCCTGAGTGGCCCCGAGATACTCGAGCAAGGCCGGAATGATCACGAAACTGATCATCGACATCAGGAATAAGCCGACCAGCAGGACCTTGGCGTTCTTGCGAAAGATTTTGAAGGGACTGGCCATAATGGGTTTGTTACGCTCCTGGTAGCGATTCGGCTGTTTCCGTGGGGATAAGAAAATCGTCCGCGAGAGGCATCCACCGTTGCGGGGGGAAGTCTTCCGCCTTGACACTTCATCCGAAAACCGCAATTGTAACGTTTGGGCGGCTCGCACCGAACCGGCCCCGTCCCCGACGAAAGCGGAACGGTCATTCTAAATTGCTTTGCGGCAATTGCAAATGCCGACGTCCCCATGTTCGGGACGACCCCATGTTCGGGACGACCGGGTGCGGAATGGTCGGGTGGCTGGGGCCGGAGAGAAGCGAGGCCCCCACTCGCCGCACAATGGCGTCTCGGTCGGGTGGCTGGGGTCCGAGCGAAGCGAGGCCCCCGGTCGCCCCGCAATGGCGTCTCAGTCGGGTGGCTGGGGTCCGAGCGAAGCGAGGCCCCCAGTGGGGGCGGAAGCCCATTTCAGCCGCGGCCGTCCCGATCTTCGGGGCGACCGCCGCCGAGGGGAGCGCAAGGCATCAAGACGTGAAGGCATGAGTCCGCCGACCGGTCGCGACCTGCGGCGGCCGGCTGAGACCGCGACATCGTTTCGTTCCGTTACCATTCCATCACCCCTTTCGAGTTTCGAGTTTCCGGCTCGACGCGAGCATATTCGAAAACGAGCATATTCGAAAAACGGAATCGTCATGGCGAAGAAACAATCGGGCACGCCGAGTCGGCTCGTCATCGTGGAATCCCCGGCCAAGGCTCGGACCATCAGCCGGTTTCTCGGCCCGGGATACCGGATCGAGGCCAGCATCGGTCACATCCGAGACCTCCCGCAAGGCGCCAAGGAATGCCCCCCCGAGTACCGGGGACAACAGTGGGCGTACCTCGGCGTCAACGTGGACAACGATTTCGAGCCGATCTACGTCGTCCCCAAAGACAAGAAGAAGCAGGTCGGCAAACTCCAGGAGGCCGTGAAAAACGCCTCGGAACTGCTGCTGGCCACGGACGAAGACCGCGAAGGCGAAGCCATCAGTTGGCATTTGTGTCAGGTCTTGCGGCCGCGCGTGCCGGTCCGCCGGTTGGTCTTTCACGAGATTACGCGCGCGGCGATCTTGCAGGCCCTGGAGTCGCCGCGGGAAATCGACGAGAACCTGGTCCGGGCGCAAGAGGCGCGGAGAATCTTGGATCGGCTGTTCGGTTACGAGGTCTCGCCGCTCTTGTGGCGGAAGCTCCGGCGGGGACTTTCCGCCGGGCGGGTGCAAAGCGTCGCCGTGCGGCTGATCGTGGAGCGGGAGCGGCGGCGAATGGCTTTCGTCCGGGCCGCGTATTGGGACATCGCGGCGATCTTGGCGACCGCCGCCGGGGAATCGTTCCCGGCCGTATCGATCTCCGTGGACGGACGCCGGATCGTCACCGGGCGCGACTTCGATCCCACGACCGGGAAACTCAAGGTCGCCGAGGGCGGCCGGCCGGCGCCGAACGTCATCCTGCTGGACGAGCCGTCGGCCCGGTCCGCGGCGGAGCGGGCGCGGCGGGCCGTTTGGAAGGTGCTTCAGGTCGAGGAAAAACCCTACGTCACCCGACCCTATCCGCCCTTCACCACCAGCACGCTCCAGCAGGAAGCCAACCGCAAGTTCGGCTACACCGCGCGGACGACCATGCAGATCGCCCAGCGGCTCTACGAAAACGGCTACATCACGTACATGCGCACGGATTCCACGAGCCTGTCGCAGGAAGCGGTCGCCGCCGCTCGGCAAACCATCCGATCCCTCTATGGTGAGGCCTATCTCTCCTCGGCACCGCGGGTCTATGCCACGAAAGTCAAGAATGCGCAGGAGGCGCACGAGGCCATCCGCCCGGCCGGGACCGAATTACGATTGCCCGAATCCCTCCGCGGCGAACTGTCTCCCGAGGAATTGCGGCTCTACGACCTAATCTGGAAGCGGACGGTGGCCTGCCAGATGGCCGATGCCCGGGGACGGCGCCTTTCGGTCCTGATCGACGCCGACGGGGTGGTCTTTCAGGCCTCCGGCAAGCGGATCGAGTTTCCCGGCTATCTGCGGGTGTACGTGGAGGGCGCGGACGATCCGGAGGCCGAGTTGGCGGACCGCGAGACCGTCCTGCCGCAACTCCAACCGGGGCAGGAGTTGACGCCCCTGGAGGTCACGCCCAACGGGCACGAGACGCAGCCGCCGCCGCGTTATACGGAGGCGGCGCTGACGCGGGCCTTGGAGGAGATGGGCATCGGCCGGCCCAGCACCTACGCCTCCATCATCGACACGATCTTGGAGCGCGGATACGTCTTCAAGCGGGCGAACGCCCTGGTTCCCACCTGGACCGCCGTCACCGTGGTCCAGCTCATGGAGCAGCACTTGCCCTCCCTGATCGACTATATGTTCACTGCCGAGATGGAGGACGCCCTGGACGCCATCAGCCGCGGGGAACTCCTCTGGGTGGACTACTTGCGGCGGTTCTACTTCGGGAACGATCGACCGGGACTGAAGCCCCTGCTGGCCGGCAAGGTCGAGGAGATCGACGCAAGAGAGGCCTCCCGCGTATTCATCGGCCGGCCGCCGGGGGCGGGCGAGGATGATCCGGGCATCTGGGTCCGCGTGGGCAAATACGGCCCGTTCCTGGAATACGGCGAGCGACGCGGAAGCATTCCCGACGATCTGCCGCCCGACGAACTGACGCCGGAAAAGGCCCTGGAGTTGCTGGATCGCGCGGAGCAGGCCGAGCGACCGCTGTATTTTTGCCCCGCGACGGGAAAGCCCGTCTATGTGAAGACCGGCCGTTACGGCCCCTACGTTCAAAGGGGCGAGAGCGGGGGCGACGAGAAGCCGGAATACGTCTCGCTGCCCAAGAAGTTGCGGCCGGAGGAGGTCACGCCGGAGATCGCGCGGAAGCTGCTCGCGCTGCCCCGAACGCTGGGAACCCATCCGCAAAGCGGCGAGCCGGTGGTCGCGCAACTCGGGCGTTTCGGCCCTTATCTTCAGTGCGGGAGCGAGACGCGCTCCATTCCCGAGGACGTCTCCGTGCTGGACATCACGCTGGAGCATGCCCTGGAGCTTTTGGCCCAGCCCAAGGGGACGCGGCGACGCATCGAGGCCCTGCGGGAGCTGGGTACGTCTCCGGTGACGGGTCAGCCCGTGAAGTTGATGGCCGGCCGATACGGACCGTACGTCACCGACGGCGCCACCAACTGTTCGCTGCCCAAGTCCGTTTCGCCGGAGGAGGTGACGCTGGAGTCGGCCTTGTCTTGGCTGGCGGAAAAGGCGGCCCAGGGAGGCTCGCGGAGCGGCCGGCGAAAGACCGCGCGGAAGACCGCCGGCGGCGCCGCAACCCGCAAGGCCGCCTCCACCCGCAAGACCGCCAAAAAGACGAGCGTCAAGAAGACCGCCAAGAAGGCCCCCGCCAAGCGTTCGAGCAAGCGGGCCGAGGGGACGTGAAGCGTTCCGGCGGAGGCGAGGCGGCGGGCGAGACGGCAGGTGCTCGTCCGGTAGCCGTTTGCGCCGCGGCAAGCCGTGCACGAGTCGATCCCCCAGAAGTCCGCACAACGCTTAGCGGGCGCTTGACAATCGCGATTTCGCTGTTCAAGCTCATAGTCGTTGCCCTGCCGCTGAGGGGTTCGGGCGGGGAACGATAAGGCAAGAACTCCGTGAACGGTTACAGAACGTCGTGAAGGGTGTGTTCCTGTTTGGCTGGTGAAAGGGTAGGCAATGCGAACCGTCCGTGAATCTTACGAACACAATTCACCGTCCGATGTCGCGGTTAATAGAAGGAGGGCTTTGGCGACCGGAGCCGGGCTTTTGGCACATCTGATCTTTTTTAGTGGGCGTAACGTGGAAGTGTGGGGCGCCGAAGCTGCTACCGAGGACAAGAAAAAGCCGGGGCGACCGTGGCTCGCATTCGCCGGTCGACACGCCTGGAACAACAGCCCGGAGGAGTTTGATCGGATGCTGGAGGCCATGGGCAGCGCCGAACGGGTGTCTCTCGCGCAAAGCCTTCGGATGCTCCCCGACATCCCGAAGGGCGATTTCGGAAGGTTCGGCCTGTTACCCTATAAAGCCTATCCGTCCGCTCAAACACCGAAAACGTATAATGACGTCCCTGCGGATGTTGTCTTGAAAGCCCTCGATGCGGAGGCGATTGACGGAGAACTGATTGCGCCGGAGTCGATCCGGAATCAATTTCTATGGGTTTCCAGCTCCGTATTCACATATCCTACAAAATACGGCGTGTACTACCACGACATCCTGAAATGGGTTGCACGAAAATACGGCGTGGCCGATAAGGATATCAAATCGCTGGCCACTTTCGATTTGGAGCGAAAGATATTGGAGGTGTCCTTTATCCAGGTCTGGGACAAGCTGGATGAAAAGGGCCGTTTGCAAGTGCTCAATGCCATCGAGCAAGAGACCGGGACCACGATCGAGCGAAAGCGCGCAATCGCCTGCCTTAGCGGGGCCGGCGCACTGGTCGCGCTAAGCGGGACTGTCGCTTTTACCGGCTTCGCTTTTTACACCAC
>JAAZNR010000575.1 GCA_012798155.1 Thermogutta sp.
CGGGCATGGCGAACTCCTTTCGGGCAAAGGCCGACCGGCGACGCGAGGGGAAAGCGGAGCGACTCCGGCGGCCGGCGGCGGACCGAATCGGCGGCGGACCGAATCCCGGCCAAGTTCGAAGGAGACACTCCCCAAGTTTCTGTCCACGGAGCCGCTCCCCAGGTTTTCCGACGGAGACTTTCTCCAAGTTTAATGCCCGCCGCGATCGTTCGGCAGCCCCTGAGCCGGTGCTTGCCGGGTCGCTCGCAAGTTAGCGTTCCGTCACAGCTTAGTTTTCGGATGAGCCGACGTGCGAGCTTGTGAGCATGTCCCGGCAGATTCCGCACAAGCGGCCCCTATTGCCAATCCCATTTTTTAGCCGTGACAAAGCGCTTGCGCCTTCGGCACGGATTGCAGGCGATACCGGCGGTGGGCGACCGCCGCGGCGGCTTGGTATGATGGGGGAACTCTTGGACGTTCCAGCCGCAAATTCGCCAAAGGATCACGCCATGCTCGACCCGATCGTCGTCGTCGTCCTGGGTATCGTCCTGGTCATCGTCTTGATCGGTTTCGGCCGGCTCAACGCATTTTTGGCACTCTTGATCAGCGCCCTTTTCGTGAGCCTGCTTGCGCCCGGCGAATGGGAGCTGAAGATCGCGCGTGTGGGGGAGGCCTTCGGGAGCACGGCGGGCAAGATCGGCATCGTGATCGCGTTGGCGGCCGTCATCGGAAAGTGCCTGATGGACAGCGGCGCCGCCGATCGCATCGTGCGGACCTGCCTCCGCCTGATCGGCGAGAATCGCGCCCCCGTGGCCTTGATGACCAGCGGTTTCGTCCTCTCCATCCCCGTCTTCTTCGACACGGTCTTTTATCTGCTGGTGCCGCTGGCGAGATCGCTCTATCGCCAGACGCGGAAGCGGTACGTGCAGTCCATCTTGGTGATCGCGGGCGGGGCCGCCATCACGCACACGCTGGTGCCGCCCACCCCCGGTCCCCTGGTGATCGCCGAAACCTTGGGCGTGGACGTCGGCAAGCTGATCGTGGCGGGGATATTGGTGGGCATTCCGGCGGCCGTGCTAGGGCTCTTCACGGCCGACCTGCTGGATCGCGTCAGCCCCATCCCCATGCGGCCCTATCCCGGCGAGGAAGAATTGCCCATTCCACGGGACTCCGAGCTGCCGCCTTTCTGGCTCGCGATCCTGCCGGTCATCCTGCCGGTGATCCTGATCTCCTCGAACACGGTAGTGCAGATGCTCGCCAAGTCGCAACCTTTTCCGCAGGGACCGGCTCGGCTCCTGGCGATGCTGGGCGATCCCAACGCGGCCTTGTTGTTGTCCGCGTTCGTCGCCATGGCGACGCTGAAATGGAAGCGCGGCCTCAGTCTGGCGGAGCTGGGAAGGCGGTGCGAGGACGCCCTGATGAGCGGCGGCGTGATCATCCTCATCACCTCGGCCGGCGGGGCCTTCGGCGCCATGCTCCAGCAGACCGGCATCAGCGAGCGCCTTCCCGCCTTGCTGTCGATGGAATCGCAAGAGATCGGGCGACTTTGGCTGGTGGCGGGCTTTCTCATCGCGGCCGTCATGAAGACCGCCCAGGGGTCCAGCACGGTGGCGATGATCACCGCCTCGGCCATGATCGTTTCGCTCTTCCCGCCCGGGGAGTTGGCAAGCCATATCCACTGCGATCCCACCTATCTGGCCTTGTCGATCGGGGCCGGCTCGCTGGTCTTTTGCTGGATGAACGACAGCGGCTTCTGGGTCGTGGCGCGGATGAGCGGATTGAGCGAGATGGAGGCCTTGCGTTTGTGGACGGTGCAAGCCGCCGTGGTGGGAACCGCGGCCTTTCTCACGGCCCTGGCCGCCGCCGCCGTGTTCCCCATGGTATGAAGGCGCTACGAAGGCGGCCGTTGCCTCCCCATCCGCGTGAGCAGCGGGAAGCCGCGCGGGGAGCGCACGAATTTTGCGCGGCGGTGCTCGACCTCACCGATTGCCGCGGATCGTGGCGGCGGGTCGCTTGCCGCCCACCACCACGTTGACCCAGGCCGGGTGTTGGCGATCCCCGGATTGCCGGACGTCCTCCAGCAGCGTCTCCGTGTCGGGCCGAATCTCTCGGGGATCGACCTGCCGTCCGTTCACCGTCAGCGAGATGCGGCGTTCGAAATCGACGAGGTCGGGACTCAGACGCACCGTCGTTCGCCCCCCGCCCGCCTGCACGAAGAGCGTGTTGGCTTGCGTCAATCGGCCGCGAATCTGCATGGGCACGGGGTTGGCAGGCGGCCACGACGCAGGGTCGATGATCACGGCCGGCGGAAAATCCTGCACCTCTACGTACCAGAAGAAGTTGTCCCAGATCCGCGCGGTCCGCACGAGGAATTCCTCGGGCGCGGCTTGGCGGCGGAATCGCTCCATCCAGTCGAAGATGCGGAGAATCTCATCCGAAAAGCCGTCCCGCCCTCGTCCCCGGTATTCTACCGCCGTGACGTTATAAGCGCGATTCAAATAGCGATCCAAGTCCCGCGCGTTATCCGCCACAATGCTCCCGTCGAACTCTCCCATCACCACGTAGAAGGGCAACAAAGCGGCGTTCTGCCAATATAAAGCGCAGAAGCGGTCGGCTCGGCCGCTGATGGGAATCACGCCGGCCCAAAGGCTGGGGTGC
>JAAZNR010000576.1 GCA_012798155.1 Thermogutta sp.
GAGGCCCTGGAGCGACTTGCGGCCCGGCGTCCGACGGCGGGGGTCTCGGATCGCTTCACCTTGCTGGAAGACATCCCCAACCCCCCGGAAACGGCACCTGCCGCGGGCGACTCCCAGGAGGTGTTCAGCAGGGGATCACCATTCCCCTCCCTGGACGATATCGGCGATGCCCCGGTGGAAGCCGATCCCCAGACCAATGCCTCCGATTCCCAAGAAGGAATGTGAGACCGGAAAGGCCGGGCCGTTGCGTCCGGCATTCATCGGAACTATCGCCGCCGGCACCGTTGTCGTCGAAGCTATTGTCGTCGAAGCTATTGCCGGCGGAAGTATTGTCTGTTTCCATGATAAGAGCGTTATCGGCGGAAAGCGGCGACCAAATGGATATGGGAAGTCGCTTGCCGTGCCTGGGAGACCAGGGGAACCGTGCCGTACTTCAGGCTTCCCGTCCTTACCTGCCGTTTTCCGCTGGAAAATACGCGAAAACAGGCGTTTCGCAAGGCGCGGCGGCTTGACATCGCCTGCCGACTTGGTAGGCTTAGAGTTTCCCCCGTCATTCTTCGTCGGATGCGAGGGGCGGACGGCGTAGGAGAGAGGACCGGCCGCCGGTGGATGGGGATGCGGCCCGCTGAGTGCGTTTCCGCGGCCGATTCAGCCGGCGGATTTCAATGTTATCGAGTCAAGCGATTTGCCATGCCAACGATCAATCAATTAGTAAGAAAACCGCGTCGGCCGAAACGCAAGTTCAGCAAGGCTCCGGCGTTGGATCGCTGCCCGCAAAAGCAGGGCGTGTGCCTCATCGTCCGCACCATGACGCCGAAAAAGCCGAACTCGGCCCTGCGGAAAATCGCCAGAGTGCGGCTCAGCAACGGCAAGGAAGTCACGGTATATATCCCGGGCGAGGGCCACAACCTTCAAGAGCACTCGATCGTGCTGGTCCGGGGAGGGCGTATTCGCGACCTGCCGGGCGTGCGCTACCAGGTCGTTCGGGGTACGCGGGACGCGGCCGGCGTGGCCGATCGCCGGCAATCCCGCAGTCGCTACGGGGCCAAGAAACCAGGCAAATAGTCACCGGAGTTCTCCTCGTCGAACAGGTAACAGACTTTGACGAGGACGCGGCAGTTGCGCTAGATTGTTCGCGGCTAGCGATTCCCGTTTGTTGTTCGCTTCTTTGACGGTGGGATATGGGACGGAAAACAGCCAGTGAAGCCACGCTGAAGCCGGATCCGCGGTACGGATCGGTTCTAGCCGGAAAGTTCATCAACTGCATGATGTGGGACGGGAAGAAGAGCACGGCCGAGGCGATCTTCTACCAGGCCCTGGATATCTTGGCCGAAAAGTATCCCGACAAAAGCCCGATCGAGGTCTTTACCGAGGCCATCGATAACGTCAAGCCGAATATCGAGGTGCGATCGCGGCGGGTGGGCGGGGCCTCGTATCAGGTGCCGATGCAGGTCAACAAGAAGCGGCAGCAGTCCTTGGCCATCCGTTGGCTGCTTCAAGCGGCCCGCGATCGCAAGGGCAAGCCCATGCACGAAAAACTGGCGGCCGAGCTGGACGCCGCGTACAAGCGCGAGGGGGCCGCCATCACCAAACGCGAGAACGTTCACCGCATGGCCGAGGCCAACAAGGCCTTCGCCCATTTCGCGTGGTGATTCCATTCGGATAGCAAGACGCCGCGCCGAATCGCCTTCGGTGCGGTGTTGTTTTGCGCGGGCGGAGATACGGCCGGCCATCGATGCCCGGCGACCCTCCCCCGGCGACGAGGAAACAACGCAAACAGGATGGCGCTCCGCTTCCGGAGCGTGAGGTCAGGGGACGGGGCGGCGGTTGCAGCCCCCGGTGAGGTAGCCATGCCGAGAGACATCAGCCTGATTCGGAATATCGGGATCGTCGCCCATATCGACGCCGGGAAAACGACGCTCACCGAGCGGATGTTGTACTATGGCCATTTCATCCATCGCGTGGGTATGGTGGACGAAGGGACCACCACGACGGACTACGACCCGGAGGAGCAGGAACGCGGCATTACGATCCTGGCCGCCTGCGTGACCTTCGATTGGAAGGGGTACCACATCAACCTGATCGATACCCCGGGGCACGTCGATTTTACCGCGGAGGTCGAGCGGTGTTTGCGCGTGCTGGACGGCGCGGTGGTCGTTTTCAGCGCCCGGGAGGGAGTCGAGGCGCAGAGCGAAACGGTCTGGCGGCAGGCGGACCGGTACCGCATTCCCCGGTTGGCCTTCGTCAACAAGATGGACCGCGAGGGGGCGGATTTCGAGGGCACGGTCGAGGAAATCCGCGAGCGATTGGAATGCCGGCCGGTGCCCATCAATATCCCCATCGGCGCGGGTCCGGCGCATTATCCCCATCCCTTCGCCGGAGTCATCGACCTGATCCGCATGAAGGCCCTGCGATTCGAGGAAAAGGAGCGAGAGGCCTTGGTCCTGGAAGACGAGATTCCGGAAGCCCTCCGCGAGACGGCCGCGCTGTGGCGGATGCGGATGCTGGATCAGCTTTCGCTCTACAGCGACCGCATGACCGAGTTGCTCTTAGCCGAGGAAGAGGTCCCCGAGGAGCTGATTCACCAGGTTTTGCGGCTGGCGACCGTCCAGAACATGGTGGTGCCCTTGACGTGCGGTACGGCGCTGCACGGAATCGGCGTTCAGCCGGTGCTCGATGCCGTGGTGCGTTACCTTCCCAGCCCGGCCGATGTTCCCCCGGTCGAGGGCCGCGACGTGGACAAACCCGACCGCAAACTGACCCGCAAAGCCGATGTCAACGAGCCGTTTTGCGGCTTGGTCTTCAAGGTCCAGCCGGAACGCTACGGCGATCTGGATTACGTGCGGGTCTATTCCGGGCGACTCAAGGCCAACAGCCGCGTCTTGAACCCCGGCAAGAATAAGAAGGAAAACGTGCCGCAGTTGTGGCGGATCCAGGCCGATCGCCGCGAGCAGATCGAGGCCGTCGAAGCCGGCGACATCGTCGGCATCATGGGGATGCGGTACTCGATCACCGGGGATACCCTGTGCGATCCCAAGCACCCCATCCTCCTGGAATCGATCGTCTTTCCCGAGACGGTCGTGGACACGGCGATCGAACCGGAGACCGCCGCCGATCGCAAGAAGCTCATCGAGGTCTTGGAGCTGATGAAACGCCAAGACCCGACCTTCCGTTATCGGGACAACGAAGAGACGGGGCAGATTCTGATCAGCGGGATGGGGGAGC
>JAAZNR010000577.1 GCA_012798155.1 Thermogutta sp.
ATCGAGGAGGGCAAGGCCATGGTCGAGGCCGCCCGCAAGAACAAAATCGCCAGCCAAATCGGCTCCCAGGGCCGCTCGCAACCGGAGGCCTACCTGGCGCATCGCTATTTGGTCAACGGGAACATCGGGCGGATCAGCCGGGTCGATTGCTGGCACTATCCCAGCCCGGTGGATAAGAGCCATACCCCCGACGGCGACCCGCCGCCCGAGCTGGACTGGGACCTCTGGCTGGGTCCGCTGCGTTGGCGGCCGTACAACGCCAAGTATCTGCACGGGGTGTTTCGCTGGCTGCTGGAATCCGGGGGAGGGCAGATCCGCGACCGCGGCGCGCACGTGATGAGCTGCGCGATGTGGTGGCTGGGGGCCGACGGCACGGGCCCCGTCACCATCGAGGCGACGGGCACGCCCCCGGAGGAAGGCCTGTGGGATTCCTGCGTGGAGATGCAGGTGACCTACACCTTCAAGGATCCCGATTGGGTGCTCACGTGGAATCAGCCCGGCGAGCCGGTCCCGCCGGAAGAGCGGACGGGCGAGGAACCCGGCGGCAAGATCACCCGCCCCGGCTACGGGGCCGTCTATCGCGGCGAGAAAGGGACCTTCCACCACTGGGGCGGAGACGGCGGGACCTGGATCGAAAAGAAGGCCCGCGAATGGGTCCCCCCGCCCGACGCCCAAGACGTGTACCAAAGCCCCGGCCACTTCGAGGACTGGTTCGAGGGTATCTTGACCGGCAAGAAGACGATCATGAACGTGGAGGCCGGGGTCGGCGTGGCCAACCTCTGCGTGCTGGGCAATTTGGCCTACATGCTGGGCCGCAAATTGCACTGGGACCAGGCCAAGCAGGAGATCGTGGGCGACGAGGAGGCCCGGCGGCTGATGTCTCGCCCCCAACGCCATCCCTACCACCTGTGATGCCGACCGTGAACCGAGAAGACCGTCTAGCCCGAACTGCGATAGGAACCTTGCCGTGGAAGAATTGACCGTCGAAGCCTTGCTGAAGGCCCTGCAATCGTCCGATCCCTTTGTGCGACGGGATGCGTGGCTGGTCGCGGGAGGGGTGGGGCCCACCGCCCTGCCGGCCCTGGCCCGACTCGCCGCCGAGGGCGAACTCGAGGTCGCCCGCGCCGCCAATCGCGCCATGTGGCAAATCGTCCGTTACGCCGGCGCCCCCGGCCGCGAAATGGTCCGCAGCGCCGCCGTCGCCGCCCTGGGGGAATTGCTGTTGTCGGGTCTTCCCACCCAGCTTGCCCGGGACGTCCTCTGGATGCTCTCCGAGATCATACAGGATTGGGAGATCGACCAGTCCGTCGGGACCGCCTTGCTCTTGAATCCCGAGCTGGGCGAAGACGCGCGGATGTGCCTCCAGCGGATCGGCGGCGAGAACGCCGTGGCCGTGCTGAAGGCGGGTTACGCCCGGGCGGAAGGCGATTTCCAGGCCGCCGTGGCCTGCTCGCTCCGCCGCTTGGGAGAGGACGTCCCGCAGCCGCCGTGCCCCAAGCTCCAGCCGCGGAAGACCACGTCGGTCAAGCCGGTAGGACGCTGAGCCGGCCTGCGGCCACGGTCGGAGCGCGGCCCCCAGTCAACGGTTTTTGCTGCGCCTCCACCGCCGGCTTACGCCGGCGGCTCATGTTGCCGGATGGAACTTCGGCCGGGTGGCTGGGGTCGAAGCGGAGCGCAGCCCCCAGCACCGATTCGCCGCGGAAAAGACGTTGGCTGCCTGGGGTCGGAGCGCAGCGTAGCCCCCAGCCGGGCCTGTTCGCAGCGCTTCCACCGCCGGCTAACGCCGGCGGCTCCCATGTCGGCGCGATGACGTTTCGGCCGGGTGGCTGGGTCGGAGCGGAGCGCAGCCCCCAGCCGGGCCTGTTCGCAGCGAATCCACCGCCGGCTAACGCCGGCGGC
>JAAZNR010000578.1 GCA_012798155.1 Thermogutta sp.
CCGCACGCCTTGCACGGGGCCGCCCCAGAGCCTGTCCAGACGGATCTCCGCCTCGACGGCATCCTCGGCGTGGGGCAGCGCGGTGACGCGGACGCCGCCGCCCTCGCGGTTGATACGGACCCCCTGCGCCGTCGCGACGTCTCCGAAGTCGATGACCTTGCCCGGGGCGTTCATCCTCGCTTGCACCGGGTCTTCGGACCCGCTTTGGGCGGTCCAAGTCAGTTTGGCGTCCTCACCCACCGCCAACGTGCCGAGGCGGATGCGACCCTCACCGTCGCGGGGGCCGGCAAGGGTCAGGCGGCGACCGGTCCGCGGATCGTAGGCCCCGATCCGCAGCTCAACCGCGTCGCCCGGCTCGAGTTGTTCCGGCACGGCGGCCCGGAGCACGGTCGCCACCGTGCCCGGGATCGGGCCGTCGGGACGCCGCGGTTCCCAACCGCCTTGGAAGACGATCGCCCCTTCCTCGTCGCAGAAATGGGCGAAGAGGACGTAGTTCTCGGGGAGGTTGCGGCGCAACTGCCAGTTCACCTGCAATTCCAGTCGCCGTTCGCCCAGGTCGCGGAACTCGCCGGGCAGGGGACGGACCGGAAGGGTCCCGCCGTAGCTCTTTCGGCCGTTGACGTACAGCCACTCGGGCGAGCGCGCGTATTCCACGATGATGCCGTCCTTGCGGGCGACGGCGGCCTCGACGACTTGCGGTTTGGAATCGTCCCCGGCGGCGGCGAGCGGCGCCTTGGCCAGGAACCCGTATTGCGGCAGAACGGTGCCCTGCACTTCCCAGTCGGACTCTCCGCGATTGCACCAGACTTCGCCGCCGCGTTGCCAGCGAACATGCTGCCGGTGGATGTCCCCGCCCACGAATTCCACCGACTCGATGCGGTCCAAAGCCAGTGCCCGCATCAGCCGCGACAACAGCCAATACTTTCGCACGACGTCCTCCCCGAAGGGCCGGGAAACCATGGCGGGGTGGCCCGTCAGGACCTCGGTCGCGATGTAATCATCGCTGTACATGCCGTGGAGCCGGGTATCCAATCCGGCGGCGTAGCGCCCCTCGTAACCGGCCCCGTGCAGGACGAAGCGGTCGTGGTGGGCGGCGTCGAACCACGGTACCCGCTCCGCGTCTTGGCATTCCCAATTCCAGACGGACCATTGGTAATAGCCCGGCAAGGGATTACCCACCCGCAAGTGGTTGGTCTGCGCCCCGTCCAGCCAACCGATCAATTGGTCGTGGCCGCTCTCCGAGATTTGCGGTGCCTGATTGCCCAGCAGTTGCCGGATCCACGCGAAGTGGTTTCCCCAAGTATTGCGGGTGAAGACGCGATCGAAGAATCGCCCGTCGGACGTCCAGTAGTCGTACGGTCCGATACTGCTCCACACGTCGATGAAATAGGCGGTGGGAGCGAGGTTCTCGCGAATCCAGCGGAGATTGGCCTGCAGGAAGGGTTCGACTTGATCGGCCCGATAGCGGTAGGATTGGGCCTGCCGGCCTTCGTTGAGCCATGCCCGGACGGGCGTTCCATTGGAGTGAAACGCGATCCGCTCCCGGTAGGAGAAGCCCTCGGCGTCGGGGTAGAAGTCGATGTAATTGTCGTGGAGGGCGAAGAGCACGCCCGCCTCGCGGCACGATTCGATCAGATAACGGCAGTCGTCGAGGCTGCCGAGCTGCGGGTTGGGGGGGCAGATTTCCGGCAAACGATAGTCGTAGCCCCATCGCTGCCAGTTGTGCCAAATGACCATGCTATCGGTCAGGCCGTAGCGAAAGGCGCGGCGAAGCTCGTCGGCGCTGTCGCGGTACCGCCCGCCCCAAAGGTCGAACACGAATCGCCCGGCCGCCTGTCGGACTCCGCCGGCGGGACGCAAGCCGTTCACGTCGCGCCACTTTTTGACGCCCTCCCACGCGTCGGGGGCGGGAATGAACGTGAAGCGAAAATCGGGCGCCGCGTGGAGCGAGAAATGGCGCTCGGCCGGGATGACATCGAGATGGCTGGGCGGGACGTCGCAGGCTTGAATGACGCAGAGCTGCGGCGTGAATTCGAATCCCACGAAGGAAGTGGACAAGCGGTGCCCGTCAAAGCCCAGGCGGTACCGCCCCGGCTTGACCACGACGTTGCCGGTGCCGGCGAAGAGCCTTTCCAGGGGCAAGCTCCAGGGGCCGACGGCCGCGTCCTCGATGTGGATGTGCCGCCAGGGTTGAGGTTCCGTGGCATTCTCGACGCGAAAACTCGCGGTCAAGACGCCGTCCGTCGCCGCCAGTTCCCCGACCAGATCGAATTCGGAATCTTGGCCGGCGAAATGATGCCGCGCTTTCAGGGGAGCTCCCGGCGCGGCCGGCCTTTGGACCTCCACGCTCCGCAGCGCCAAAGCCGAGCGCGAAGCGTCCAAGCGGGCGGAATCGACCGTGATCTGGAACCCG
Source organism: Thermogutta sp. (assembly GCA_012798155.1). Classification (GTDB taxonomy): domain Bacteria; phylum Planctomycetota; class Planctomycetia; order Pirellulales; family Thermoguttaceae; genus Thermogutta. The sequence goes on from JAAZNR010000578.1 coordinate 2,414, forward strand.
CGGAACCATACGGTCTGGTGGGGCGTCACAAGGCCCACGGCGGCGTCCAGGAGGCCGCGATTGCCCGGCACGACGCGATACTCGCAATCCAGCCCGGCTACCGTGCCGCGGCCCAAGGTGACGGCGCGATCCCACGCCGGCGGCGACGGATCGGCCTGCGGCGGGTTGCCGACGACCAGCGTCGGCGCCGCCCAGAAGCAAGAATCCCAACCCGTGTTGTTCTTGGGACCGGGATGCGACTCCAATTGCAGGCGGACGGCCTTGCCCGCATATTTCGACAGGTCCACCTTGTGGTCTTCCCATGTCTTGGCGGCGGTATGCCGCTCCCAGACGATTTCGCCCCATTCCCCTGCCGGGGCGTCCCAAGGAAGCACCCGAACCCGAAACGTCACGCCGTCGCTTTGCCCCTCCGGGTTCATGCCGACGGAGAAATCCAGGGTTGCCGGAGTATCGGCCGGCAACTGGATCGGGAATTCAGCGGCCAGCGTTCCGCTCTGTCCGTCGCGCCACGGCGGGTGAATGCCGAGGCAGGGCTTGGTCACGTCCCCCAGCATCGAATCGACCCGGTTGAGGCTGCCGGAGTGCTGAGGATGGCTGCCGCTCCAGCCGACTTCGCTGACTTCCACCGGCTTTCCGAAGACCTGCATGACGGCCCGGCGGGCGGCCGCTTGCTCCAAGGCGAACGCGGTGTCCGGGGCAAGCACGATGGGTTTCCAATCAGCCGCCCGCCGCGTCCCGCCGCCTCCCGCCTTGTCAACGACCAGAACGGCGATCGGGTGCAGCTTCAGTTCCGGCTTGTCGGGACGGCGGACCGTGGCCCGGACGTGGATCGGATAATGGGCGGCGTAGCTGTCCGCGGCGGACTGCACGCGGCAGGTCAGTCTCCGCGTTTCGCCCGCCGGGACGCTTACGTCGGCAAACTCGCCGGGATCCGCCTGCCAACCGTCGATCAGTCCGATGCGGAGATGGGCGGAAAGCGGTGCCTCGCCGGCGTTCTCGACGATTACGGCGACGTCGATCGTATCGCCCGCCGCCTCCACCCGTTCCGGGGCCTCGATCCGCACGGTTACGCCTTCGGCCTTGTCCACCGGCGGATCGTAGGCGACGGCCAAGGAGGGGAGTCCCAAGAGCGCCGTCGCGACCGACAACAGGGCGGCGAGAGGCCGGGGCTGCGTCCGCCGTTGCCCCGTGCGACGTTGCCCAAAGCGAACCGGACGATGGGTGAGGCGAGACATGAGGCGATCCTCCGCTCAAAAGGGTGTGCGTACGGGCGGTGGGAAATTCAGCACGATACTCGGCGCTACACGATAGCCCGCGGCGCGGCGGAACGCAACACCCCGGCGGAGCATCCCTGAAACGGGGTTGATGCGCGGCTGGGGGCTTCGCTCCGCTTCGACCCCAGCCACCCCTTCAACCCCAGCCACCCAACTATGACCCCAGCCACCCCATCGACCCCAGCCACGCAATCGTTCTGCACGCGGCCATCCAACCCTTCTGTTCGCGGCCACCCAACCGTTCTGCCAGCGCGTTCCGCAAGCGCGGACCCAACCGCGGCGAGGCGAAAGGCAACACCTGAGGGCGTGCCGGGAGTCCCGTTCCCGAAGAGTTTCGGTTACCCCGAATGGTTCTGGTTACTTGGTCTCGCCCGTAGCCGGAGCACCGGCTATCGGTGCGCGAAAGCCGAAGTATCGCGCCGCGTTGTTGTAGCAAATGTCGCGGACCACCGAACCGACCAGGGCATAATCCTTGGGCAAGAGA
>JAAZNR010000579.1 GCA_012798155.1 Thermogutta sp.
AAAAGCAGCGACAAGAATCCGACCGAAATCTCGCCGCGATTCACAAATCCGGACCCCTCCGGATCGCTTTTTTCGGACGGCGCAAGGGATGACGGGCGGGCGGGGCCGCCGCGGCAATTGCCCGGCATCACCCGCCGTTCCCCAGTGGACGGCGTCCCCCAATGGAACGGTAACCGTTCACAAGCCGACGGAGGCGTCTGGGGGCTGCGCTACGCTACGACCCCAGCCACCCAGTGCCGTTCCACGGTGGCAGGCGTCCCTCAAGGGGACGCGAGGAAAAGCCCGATTTTCTTGCCGGGGACTATTTCGCGGAGGAACACGTTCTCGCGGGAACACGTTGTCGCAGGAACACGCTGCGTCGTTCCCGCCTTTTGATACGAGCCGCTCCGCCACGCCCCCCTGTCAGTCCTGACGGGGCGGAACCTTGGCCGGCCGGTGGACCGATCCGCGGGCAACTCGAGACACCCGCAAGCTCCGGCGAATCGAGGCGACGGAATGCCGTTAGACTTTGACGGGCCGCCGCTTGACGATGGATTCCGTCTCCTTGTGCGCCAGGAGCAGGGCGTCGCGGGCCAGCGTGCCGTCCAAGAATTGCGACGGGGTGCCGGCCTTGACGCAGCGAACGACCTCGGCCAATTCCGCCGCGAAATCGTCCACCGAATCACGAACGGGGATTTTCGGTCGTTTGACCTTGCCGTCCTCCGTCAGCACCGTCACCGGCAGATTCATCCAGGAATCGAACACCAGGGTGGCCTTTTCCAGATGAATCTCATAACCATTGGTGAAGGGCCGCCCCTGTTGCCGGATCACGCCGCCGGCGGCCGAGACCGTCAATTGCGGATCGTCGTACAAGAAGTGGGAGTTGAAGAACTCGGCCACCTCGCCCCGCATCCTCCCCACGGACTGCACGCTCTTGGGCATGCCGAAGAGCAGGCGAATGAAATGGGCATCGTGGATGTGGAGATCGACGGCCGGCCCGCCGCAGACGTTGGGATCGTAGTAATCCTTGAGCCAAAGCGGATCCGAGATGACGCGGGTGAAATGCCCGCCCAACGCTTTGCCGTACTTGCCGCTCGTCACCGCATCGTAGGCGAAGTGATAGGCGGCGAAGAAGGGCAAAACATGACCGATCAGCAGGAGTTTACCCTTTTTCTTGGCCGTTTTGACCATCGTGTCGGCGGCGGCCGTGGTCAAGGCGATGGGCTTCTCGCAGAAGACGTCCTTGCCCGCCTCCAGGCCGGCCACGGCGGCCTCCGGGTGCAACGAGGGCGGCAAGCACACATCCACCACGTCCACGTTGGGATCGGCCAAAAGCTCGTGCAAATCGGAATACTTGGCGATTCCGGAAAGGTCCATCTTGCGACCGGCGGGACCGAAATTGCCTTTGATCCCGCGCCAATCGCCCGCCAAGCGCTCGGGGATCTTTTCGCAGATCGCCGTGACCTTGACGCCGCGCACCTTCTGGTAGGCCAGGTAGTGGATCATCCCCATGAAACCGATGCCGACGATGCCGACGCGGACCATTGCGCAGCCTCCTATGGACCTAACGACTCGCTTTCCGGACCGAAATCCCCTTGCGGAGCGTCCGCAGTCCCCATCTCCCTGCGAAGCGTCCGCCGCACGTTTTCCACGTTTATGCTGGACTTTTGCAAATTGTCGTGACCAGTTCTCGTCCGACTTGGAAGAGGGTTATGGTGAGGGCAATTAGGCGCAAAAACGGCTTGCCGTGATTGTCTCACTTCACCAAGCCCTCACCCACTGCCCCTCTCCCAGAGGGAGAGGGGAACAGTTTGCAAAAGTCCAGTTTATGCGTCGGACGCCCTTTATGCCTCGAATGTCCTCAATGCGTTAGACGCCTTTTGTCTTCTATCCATTGGACGTCCTCTATCCATTGGACGTCCTCTATGCTATGCGTTAAACGCCCTTTATGCTAGGCGTCGGACGTCCTTTATGCCTTGGACGCCCTTTATGGGTTGGACGTCTTTTCCAGAATCTGCAAGAATCGCGGATAGGCGTCATCCCACGCGGCGGTATTGCGGGGCAGGTATTCTTCCAGGGGAAAGCTCTCGCGGATGACGTCTCGGGCTTGGGCGATGTCGGCGACTTCGCCCGCCGCCACGGCCTGCATCATGATGTTGCCGATGGCGGTGGCCTCGACGGGACCGGCCAGGACTCGCCGCCCGCACGCATCCGCCGCCGCCTGACAGAGAATACGGTTCTTGGTCCCGCCGCCGACGATATGGATGGTCTCCAAGCGGCGTCCTACCAATGATTCGCACATTTCCAGCACGTGGCGGAACTTCATGGCGATGCTGTCCAGGGCGCAGCGGAGGACCTCCCCTTCCGAAGTCGGCACTCGCCCGCCGGTACGTTCCACAAAGGCCCGAATCGCCGCCGGCATATCGGTGGGAGCCAAGAACTCGCCGGCGTCGGGATTTACGAACGCCGCCAGCGAAGGCGACCGCTCGGTGAGCGCGTTGAGGTCGTCCCAGTCCCAGCTCTTGCCCGCTTGATTCCATACCCGCCGGCACTCTTGGACCAACCACAAGCCGGTGATATTCTTGAGCAGGCGAATCGTGCCGCCTACACCGCCTTCGTTCGTAAAATTGAGCTTCAGGGAACGGTCGTTGATGATCGGTTCGGGGACCTCCACGCCCATCAAGGCCCAGGTTCCCAGACTGACGTAGCACCAATCCAGTTCCCGGCCCGAGGCGGGTACCGCCATCACGGCGCTGGCGGTATCGTGCGAACCGGGCAGCACGACCCGAGCGCCGGCCAATCCGTTTTCCGCCACGAGGCTTTCGCGTAACGGCCCCAATACCGTGCCCGGTGGGACGATCTCTCCCAGAATGTGCGTCGGAAGGCCGAGTTGCTCCAGCAGTTCCACGGCCCAACGCCGCTCGCGCGGATTGTAGAACTGCGTCGTCGTGGCGTCCGTGAATTCGTTGACTTTTTCGCCGGTCAGCATCCAGTTGAAGAGGTCGGGCATCATCAAAAGCCGTTGGGCCACGTCCAAGAGCGGCGACCGCGACACCTTCATGGCCAAGAGCTGATACAGCGTGTTCAATTGCATGAATTGCAGACCGGTCTGGCGGAAGACCTCTTCCCGAGGCACGGTCTGGAACGCCAATTCCATCATGCGATCGGTACGCCGGTCCCGATAATGATAGGGATTTCCCAGCAATTCGTCGTTCCGCCCCAGCAGGCCGAAATCGACTCCCCAGGTGTCGATCCCCAGGCTTGCCACGGCGGAACCGAATCTGGTCCCGGCGGCGTGCATCCCGTTGCGAATGTGCGTCCATTGGGCGAGCAAGTCCCAATACAAGCGGCCCAAGACCTCCACGGGACCGTTGGGGAAGCGATACACTTCCTCCAGGCGGAGCCGCCCGCCGCTCAGCGAGCCTACCACGTGACGGCCGCTGGACGCTCCCATGTCGATCGCTAAGAATGCCTTGTCGGCCATAACCAACCTCGGTCCGCGATACCTTGAAGACGACCTCGTCACGCCGCCCGCCGCCGTCGAATCGCCGCGGCGGCACTCGACCCGATCCAATACACCCATGCAACGCAGCATCGATTGCGAGAAAAGAACGTAGCATCAACATAAAGAAAAGTATGCCTCGGGGAAAGCCCTACCCAATGTGCCGGGCGGACAAGCGAACCGCGAGCCGGACGCACGCCGGGGCGTTCGATCCGGCGTCGGACGGGCGGCGTCGCGCCGCGTTCCAACGCCGCTTGATCGCGTGGTTTCGCCGCCACGCCCGATCCTTTCCCTGGCGAGAAACGCGGGACCCCTACGCGATTTGGGTCAGCGAGGTCATGCTCCAGCAAACGCAGACCGCCGCCGTGGAGCCGTTTTTTCGCCGCTTTTTGGCCCGCTTTCCCGATGTGGCGACGCTCGCCGCGGCCCATCCGGACGAAGTCCTGCGGCATTGGGAGGGCCTGGGTTATTATCGCCGCGCGCGATCGCTGCACGCGGCAGCGCGACAAATCGTCGCACTTCACGGCGGGCGCATACCGGACGACCCCGAGACGCTGCAATCGCTCCCCGGCATCGGGCGCTACACGGCGGGAGCGATCCTCAGCTTCGCCTTCGATCGCCCGGCCCCGATCCTCGAGGCCAACAGCCGCCGCGTGCTCCGCCGATTATTGGCCGACCCCGAACGCCCGAACGACACGACCGACTCGTTCCTCTGGCAGTCCGCGGAACGGCTGCTCCCTTCGCGACAGGCCGCCGTCTACAACCAAGCCCTGATGGAGCTGGGAGGCCTCGTCTGCCTGGCCCGACATCCTCGGTGCCGGGATTGCCCGGTCCATGATTATTGCAACACTTACCGCCTGGGTATCCAGAATGAAGTTGCTGGGATATCCTCCACGACCCGCCCGACCGCGGTCCAGGAACTGGCAATCGCCATCCGTCAACGCCGGGCCGTGCTCCTCCTTCGCCGGGCCGAAGGTGGACGCTGGGCCGGCATGTGGGACTTCCCCCGCCTCGATATCACGCAAGAGGTCGCTCGCGCCGGGCGGCGCTCGAATCCCACCCCTCCGGCGGATCGAGTGGAAGAGTCCGTCCGCCGATCGCTGGGATTGCCGATCCGATTGGGACCGCACTTCCTCCGTTTTCGGCACGCCGTGACACGATTCAGAATCACGGTCGATTGCTTTCTGGCCGAGGTCTCCTCCGCCGAGACCATCCCGGCCGGACCCAAGCCGACCGAACCCGGCTGGAGCGAGGCGGCGTGGCTGGAGCCGTCATCCTTGGAGGATATCCCGCTGTCGTCGCCCGGCCGCCGTATCGCCGCCGCCCTTCTGACTCATTGGCAAACCACCCCTGGCGAGACGCCCGAGCGGCTCGTCGCCTCTCCGCCACGACGGACGCGATAGCCCCGGCTTGGACGGCGGACTCACTCCCAATACGACAGTTTGGGGATATGGCTCAAACAACTCGCCGTGAGGGCCTGAAAGACCAGGTCCAACGTCTCAAAATCACGGTCCGCCGCTTGACAGAAAAAGACGAACGTGCCGCGATCGGTTCGCACCGCCTGGACGCGTGAAACGCACACCAGATCGAGGTAGAAGAAATGCATCTCGGCGCCGGCGAGGTCCCATTCGCCGACGCCCCGCGAATACGGCTCCCATTCCAGAGAATCGTATTCCTGTCGCATGGCCGTTACCGCGGCCTCCACCATGCCTTGCGGCTCGGCGTGGCGCGGGTGGAGACTGACGGTCCAGAAGGCCCCAGTCGGGCTATAGGCCGTCACCGAATGCTTCCCCTCCAGATAGCCCTCTTCTTCCACGGACCAATTTGTGGGGTAAAGGAAACGGATTCCGTGATGATTGAACTCGAGCGGCTCGCTCACACCAGCCTCCAAGGATCGATCAGCCCCCACATGCGAGGGGAAACGCGGCACTCGGCCGCACCAAGGGCCGCCCGTCTGAAAGCCGCGGGCTGGGCAACCATTGGGTCGCCCCCCGGCCATTTCGGAAACTCAACTAGCGACATCGGCTCCCTTATGCTACCATCCTGCACCGAACCATCCGGTCGCACAAGCGGCACCCCTGCGCGCGGCCGCCCTACCGCGGGGGGCAGCCCCGGCCTCGTCCCCGGGAGACTTCGGCAAAGCATCCAATCCCATGAGTTTGCGCGAGAGACTCCTGCAAAGGACGGCGTTTTGGACCGCCCTCGCAGCCCTATGGCTGCCCGGTTGCAGTCTGGTTCAGCGCCACATGCGGCCGGTTCGGGAATTGGAGGTCAGCCGGCAGTTGACCCGGGAGGCCAATTTCGCCCTGGAACGCGGGGATCTGCAAGAGGCGGATCGACTGCTGGTCCAAGCCCTGAGGCAATGCGAGACCGACGCCGAGGCCCGCGCCCTCTACGGCGAAGTGCTGTGGCGTCTGGGACAGCGCGAGGCCGCGCTTCAGCAGTTGAAGTCGGCCGCCGAACAAGCGCCGGACCAAGCACCCATCCACTTGCGGCTGGCGGAGAAGTACCTGGCGTCCGGCAGCGCCGAGCTTGCCCAACGTCACACGGAAACGGCGATCCGCATCAGCCCCGGCAACAGCGCCGCCTGGCTGATGCACGGCAAGGTCTTGCAGGCCCGAGGTCAAATCCAGACCGCGATCAGCGCCTTGCAGCGTTCCCTCGATTTCAACCCCGAAGAGACGGAAGCCTTGGCCCGCCTGGCCGAGTGTTACCAAGCCTCCGGACAGCCTGACCGGGCCTTGGCGGAGTGGCAAGCCGCCCTGGAGAGGTACCGACCGGGTCACGAACCGGTCGAGTGGCTGGTGGCCGTCGCCCAAGTCTATCAATGGATCGGGCGTCATGCCGATGCCGCCGAGTACTACGCCCAGGCCGCTGAAAGGGACAATGGCAACCCCGACCTCCTCGTCCAAGCCGGTCTGGCACACCTTCGGGCGGGGGATCGCGTCGCCGCTCTTACAAACTTGCGTAAGGCCCTGGCGATCGACCCCCGAAACCCCGACGCCCATCGATTGCTCCAGCAGCTCAGCGCGGACCACGTGATCCTCACCTCCGGCGAGGAGACGGCTCCCCATCCAGCGAGGGGACGGCTCCCTTGACCGCCCGCCCGAATCCTTGACACAAAACCGAAACGGCACCGTTTCTCGGCTCCCTCGCACAGCCGTGATAGGACTCCCACCCCGTTTGGTGGGCGCGAATCCGCAGGGCGCGGACGTTACGACACGTTCGGCCTGCCGAGGAAGTCCGCGCCAAGCCGCGCCGGGACGGCCTCCACCGCGCTGACGGTGTTTGCCATGACACAATATGCTAGGGCATAGTATGCCAGCGAGGCCCGCGCTGGGATGGGACGTCACGGCCGCGACTGCCATTTCGGCCCGGCCTCATCCTCAAACCAGCGGCGAAGTCTTCGCTGCTTGACATTTCACGCCGCCGAATCATGCCGATAATGCACCGTAGATACATGCGGATAATGCACAATACACAATAGACACGTGCGGGTAATGCACAATACACAATGGGAGTAAGCTCGGCCGAAAGGTCTCCAGGTCCGGGCGATCACGTCATTGACCGAAACTAGGCCGCAAGGTGCACGCGAAAGTTGGAATCCAGGCCGCCGCACTCCGAAAACACCGGGAATGGGTCCCACCCCGCCAAACCGCCGCAGGGCGGCACGGCCTCGGTGCGCCATCACAATGAAGCAGCGCGCCATCACAATGAAACCGCCGAAAATGAATCGCATCCCAATCAAACGCCGCAGCCATCGCAGTCTTCCTTGTCTGCTCAGACTTCCGAAGGTGAAAAGGCCGTTCGCCGGCTTTCGGATTCGGCCTCCGATGTGGCCTTGGTAGCGATTGCCCCACCCCAAGCAGGAACGCCGGG
>JAAZNR010000580.1 GCA_012798155.1 Thermogutta sp.
CATGATGCCAGCAGACGATTAGGTCGCATTTTCTCGGGTCATGGCGGTGAGCCTTGAAATTGCTCGATCTGAACTCGAACTCGATTCTGACCTTCTTCTCCGTATCGCCTTGCCGTCGATAAGCAATGCAGTCCGGGTAGGTGGGGCGTATCTCCTCGATTCGGAATTGGAGACGCCGCGCCACATGCGCGAAGAGGAAAACGACACCCAGTTCATTAGCCGGGGCACGCTCCATCGGCGCGTTCTTCAAAGCGAGGGGCTTGTCTTTCCGTGCCATCCGTTAGTATCTCCAACGCAGATTTAATGGGCCTGTGCACGAGGGGGCGACTATCCGCATCATACCGTCGTAAACGCAAGCAGCGAGAGAGACGGCAAAAAAGATAGAAGAGATCAGAATCAGGATCAGGGCGGACGAGGAGCATGGCAAGAACCGATCATGAGGCGCGGGGCACGTCGGCCGCCTTCTCCGCCGCCGCTCGAATCCCGGAAAGGGGCTCTCGCAGCCTTCGCTGCATCCGCAGCGCCGACGAACCGCCCGACATTCAACCGGAGGAATCCTTGGGCGGCGATTCTTCGCCCCGACCCTTTTTGTTTTGCACCGACTCATTCGAGTCTTCCGCCGGCGTAAGCTCGTTCTCGAACAAGGCCGCCGCCGCTAGGTCGGGCCGCTCGGCGATTATCGGCAGCAGAGACCTCTTCCCAATTCGCGGGCCCAGGATCATGGCGATGGCAAACAGTCCCAACGTCTCCGCCGTAATGAGCACGCCTTGGTACTTCGGCCATACGGCGCAAACGATGGTCGCCGCCAAGACGGCCCCGGCACACAGCATGATTCCGAACGCCAGTCGCCAGCCGGCAAGGAAGATGGTTCGGAGCGTGACGAGCAGGATCGGCGCCGCCGCCGACAAGACTACGGCGTAGCCCAACGGCAGGTACTCTTGAGCGTAATACATCAAGGGATAACTTCCGGCGAACAACCCCACGGTCAGCAACAGCATCCAACGGTCAAACGCGGGCCGCTCGGCCGCAAGGGCCATCAATCCAGCCGCAAGACCGAAAAAGACGATGCTCAGAGGCCCCAACCAGCGGAGTTCCCCAAGACGATCGACGGGGGCGATTCCCAGCACATCGAGTTGGATGGCCCGCCCGAAAAGGAGGCGATTGTATTCCCAAGTGTACTCGGTCCCGCCGCCGGAAGACCCGACCTGAGTAGGCTGGAGGGAAAGCTCCATCAAACGAACGTCGGAACCGGTCGTCCTGAGCTTGAGCGACAGCTTGTTCTCGACGCCTCCCGCGGGAATATCAAGGCGAAAAACGCCGCGTCCCACGGCCGCATAGGTTACTTCCAGCGGTTGGGGCGTTTCCTTGAGCGGGACCCGACACCTCAACTCACCACTGGAAACATCGACGGCTTCGCAAGGCTCCCCGTTCAGGGTCATTTGCAATTCCGCCAACGAGATAATCTCGGGAGGCAAAGGCAAGGACACGAGACATTCGCTTTCCGCGTTGGTCGGCGAGCGCGCTTCGAGATTTCCCCGAAATTGCGCCTCATAGATGGAAACCGGCATCACGGTCCCCACGCTCAAGCGAGGAGTCAAAGTGACTTCCGCCTGAAGCGTCATGATCTTTGCCGCCGAAACCGGCGCGGACGGTTCAACTCCCGTTTGCGGCGTCGCGGGAGCGAGCACGGCGGCCCCCTGCTCCGGCGACGCAGATTTTAGCGCCGATCGCCGCGCGGCCTCTCGGGCGCTCTGCACGGCGGGAAGCAGCAGTCCGATCAGCACGCCGATGATGAGAATCACCACCAGCAGTTCGACGAGCGTGAATCCCCTAATTTTCCGCTGCATGAAGGGACCTCCCAATGAGAAAAGCCGACCGTCCCCTATCCGTGCGATCACCGCAACGATCGTAGTATATTCCGGCCGCGCCGCCCCAGCAATCTTTTCCGGTAACCGTCCACGAGGACTGCCCCGATGCCGGCGGGGAAGCCTGCAAAGATGGGACTGCTTCCTTGGGGTGTGAATCGGCTGGGCACCTTTTTGGGTTTGCAACGGCCCAGGGACGGCGACGCGGAATGAAAGGATGGAAACGCAGAGAACGCAGAGTTGCGGCCTATCAATTCTCCTTGCTCCGCTCTCCTTTCTCCTTGCTCCGCTCTGCTTGCTCCACGCCCTCCGCGCCCTCTGCGTTTCAAAAACAGCCTCTGCGCCTCCGCGTTGCAATGACAGACCGGGCAGGGGCGTGAACAGCAACCTTTTTGGAAATGGAGATATCGCCATGCAACGGCCCCACTGGAACCCAAACCGCACCCGGCGAGCGGCTCGGCGCCGGCTCGCAACTCTTCCCTCGATTGTCGGGCTGGGTCTGGTGCCGTTCTTGCTGGTTCTCCGCCCGCCGCAGGATTCGTCGATCACCGCGAGCGAGTCGGCGGCAACGATCATTCACGTGGCTGCGGATGGGAACGATGCTTGGGCCGGTCGCTTGGAACGTCCCGATATGGACGTCGGCGACGGGCCGGTGG
>JAAZNR010000581.1 GCA_012798155.1 Thermogutta sp.
CATGATGCCAGCAGACGATTAGGTCGCATTTTCTCGGGTCATGGCGGTGAGCCTTGAAATTGCTCGATCTGAACTCGAACTCGATTCTGACCTTCTTCTCCGTATCGCCTTGCCGTCGATAAGCAATGCAGTCCGGGTAGGCGGGGCGTATCTCCTCGATTCGGAATTGGAGACGCCTCGCCACATGCGCGAAGAGGAAAACGACACCCAGTTCATTAGCCGGGGCACGCTCCATCGGCGCGTTCTTCAAAGCGAGGGGCTTGTCTTTCGGTGCCATCCGTTAGTATCTCCAACGCGGATTTAATGGGCCTGTGCACGAGGGGGCGACTATCCGCATCATACCGTCGTAAACGCGAGCAGCGAGAGAGACGGCAAAAAAGATAGAAGAGATCAGAATCAGGATCAGGGCGGACGAGGAGCATGGCAAGAACCGATCATGAGGCGCGGGGCACGTCGGCCGCGGACGTTGCCCGCGGACGGTTTCGATGTCATGCGAAAACTCGCGGGGCGAGAGGCGCTCCGGCGACGCATGATAATAGCCATAATAGCCCGGAACGCTTATCGCCCCCTCGCCGATCGACGCGCGATGCCGATTCCGGCCGCCCATGGTGCCGCGATTCCACAGAATGTCACCGGGGCGATGTGGATGTCGCCGGGGCAATGTGCCGGCAACAAGAGCCGCTTGCATTGATCTCGGCCGGGACGGGTGCTCCCGCAGCCTTGGGGGCGAGCCCCCGGCGGCCGCCGGCCGTTCGCGGGAATCGCTTTCTCCCTTTGCGGCCCTTGAGATTGCGGCTCCGGCCCAAGATAATGAAATGCCCGGCCGTGATGGCTCGTCTCCGGCAGGCGGAAAAGCCGTCGGATGCGTCCCTTGCGGAAAGAAGATGCGTCCTTTGCGGAAAGAAGGAACTCCCATCCCGGTGCACGGCCCGGTCGTTCGATTGTCAATTGCCCCGGACATGCCGTAGGAGGCCCCCATGAACGTGTTGATGCTCGTCGGCGATTACGTGGAAGACTACGAGGTCATGGTCCCCTTCCAAGCCCTGCAAATGGTCGGGCTGACCGTCCATGCCGTATGTCCCGGCAAGAAGGCGGGAGAGCGGGTTCGCACGGCGGTCCACGATTTCGACGGGGCGCAGACCTATTGCGAGCGACGGGGCCACGATTTCGCCGTCAACGCCGATTTCGACGCCGTCAACCCGGACGATTACGCCGGGCTGTGCATCCCCGGGGGCCGGGCGCCGGAGCATCTGCGGCTAAACAAGGGGGTCTTGGAGATCGTCCGCCGTTTCGCGGAGGCGAAGAAGCCCATCGCGGCGGTCTGCCACGGCCCGCAATTGTTGACGGCGGCCGGCGTCCTGAAGGGTCGGCTATGCACCTGCTATCCGGCCGTGGGTCCGGAAGTAGCCGCCGCCGGGGCCACCTACGTGGAAATCGACTTGGACAAGGCCTACGTGGACGGCAACCTGGTCACCGCCCCGGCCTGGCCCGCCCATCCCGAGTGGTTGCGGCGATTCTTGGATCTACTGGGCGTAACCATTCAACTGCCGGAGTAAGGTCCTTTCGCCAAGGCCCGGCATCCCTGGGCGGCACTCGACGACGGCCGCGAGTCCCGGAAGAAGGTCGCGGTCACCACGGGGCGAAGTTGCGACCTCGGTTCCATCGTGTGGCATCCCCTCCAAGCAACGGCCCGAAATCACCGGTAGTAGTAGAGGATTTTGCAATGACTTTGCAGCGACCCGTGCTCGCTCTGCTGATCGGCCTCGCTCCGCTCGTTCCGGCCTGTTCGCAGGACGCCGCCGACGCCCCCG
>JAAZNR010000582.1 GCA_012798155.1 Thermogutta sp.
CCACGAAGAAAAACGCCGCGCCGACGCCGAACATGCACGCCGTGCCTAAGGTCTTCATACGCCGTTCTCCTTTACGAGGTGGCATTGCCTCAAGCTTACATGGTCGGCATTGCCTCAAGAGCGCGCTGCAGGCCGCGTCCCGGCTACTCCGAGAAAGCGTGCCTTCTCGAAGTTCACCGCCGGCAAAACTCGATTCGTACCATCTCCCGGCCAAAGTTGGACTCCCTGCGCTTCGTCGCCGCCAGGCAATTAGGGGTTCTTCGGCTCCCACGCATTCCACGCCCGCTCGGTGACGGGGAACATCGACACGCGGAACTTCGTGCAGCCGTAGGGAACCAGCGTGATCCGCTCGGGTTGGTCGGGCTGGGCCACCGGCGCGGCCGGCAGCCGGGGGGCGGCCGGGTCGAGGGGCCAGTCGCAGGCGACGGCCGGCACGGTGAGGGTCAGGGGGGCGTCGAGCGGCCAGTCCCAGCGGGCCGGCAGCGGCCGGCGGGAGACGGTCACGGCGGAGGCGGCGTCCCCGCCCGGCAGGTCCAGGGCGTAGGCCCAGCGGGCGGCCGGGTCGGGCACGTTCGGCCCGTCCTGCTCGCCAATGGGCAAGGCGAACAACAGCGGGCCGTAGGCCACGGCCGCGTAGGGGGCGCCGCCGGCGTTGGCGTCGCGGCCGGCCAGCACCTGCGGCGCCATGGGCAGGCGGAGGCGGACCACGTCGCCCGGCTTCCAGAGACGCTCGATCCGCACGAAGCCGTTGGCATCGGCCGCGCCGCCCGCGGCCGCGCCGTTCACTGCCAGCTCGGGGGATTTGCACCAGCCGGGGATCCGCAACGAAAGGGGGAAGGCGGCCTCGCGGCCCGGCCGGACCGTCATCTCGATCGCCTCGTCGAAGGGATAGTCGGTGCGGCAGACGATCTCCACGGGGACGCGGTCGGCCACCAGCGCGCTGACCTTGCACGGGCCGTAGAGCACGGCGGCCAGGCCGTTGTCGTAGGTGGCCATCCACTGGTGCATCACGTAGTTGGGCGCGATGCGGTTCAGGGCGGCCGTGCAGCAGAGGGGATAGTGCTTTTGCTTGTAGGAACAGCCCGAGGCCTGCGGCCCATGGGGGCAGGGGGGGAAGTTGTCCAGCATCCGGTTGGGCGATTGGAAGTAGACGTGCATTTTATAGTCGCGGGTCACCGTGGCCGGCCCGGCGTTGAAAAAAGCCCGCTCGGCACGATCGGCCGGCCGGCCCTGGCCGCTGACGCCCAGGAGCATGATCTGGCTCCAGAGGTAGCCGGCCACGTCGCAGGTCTCCGTGCCGCGGAAGGCGCCGGTGGGGCCGTAGAACTCGTCGGCCACAGGAACGCCGGAGGGCTGCATGGCATCGCGGGCCAAGAGGTCGTGCCAGGCGAGGGTGGCGTCGAGGAAGCGGCGGTCGCCCGTCCAGAGGTAGCCCAGCGCCCAGGGCGTGGTGCTTTCGAGGAAATGGACGACGTGGTCGTTGGCCTCGGCCCCGGGCGCCATGTTGGGCATCGCGCGGTAGCGGTTCCACGAGCACTGGGCCGTGTCCCGCCCGCCGCCGTTGGCGGAGAAGAGGACGTCGAGCGCGGCGGCGATCTCGCGGTTGCCGGTCCAGGTGTAGGTCTCGTAGGCCGGCCAGGGGTTCGACATCGCCCAGCCCATCCGCACCAGTTCGCCGTTGCCGCTATAGGCGGTTTCCAGGGTTTGGAGGACCTGCGGGTCCTGCGAGCCGGCGTAGTAGCCCGCCATGGCCCGGCCCAAAAGCCCGCACGCCCAGAGCGGCCAGCCGCAGTCGATTTGGACCGACTGCACGTCCTCCGGCTTGCTCTTGCTGAGCCACCAGAGGAAGAGGATGCTGTCAGGATGCATGTGGTCGACGACCACGCCCAGCCGCCGCCGGGCCTGGGCGATGAGTTCTTCATCATGGAGCACAAAGCCCAGCCGGGCCAGTCCGTCGAACCAGTAGCCGCCTCCTTCGTAGGGCCAGCCCCCGCGGGGCCAGGCGAGCCGCTCGCCGGTCATGCAGTAGTCGGCGGCCCAGGCCCGCTGGAATTCCACATCGACATCGTCCATGTGGCCGGTGAAGCCGTCGCGGGCGGCCAGGCACCAGTCGCGGAGCCACCCCTGCGGCTCGACCGCCCCCGGCGGCAGGGCGATCAGCGCCGGCCGCGTCGCCGGCTCATACGGCCGGGCGTAGTTGGCCGCCGGCTTGGTCTCCTCCGCCCGCAATCCGCCGGCCGCGAAGAGGAGTACCGCGAGAACAAGCGGGGCACGATTCCAACGGGCCCGGCACGTTCGCAACGTGCCGCACGGGGTCGGTCGCAGCATGGGTGGGCTCCGGTCGAGGGTAACCGTTCACGGGGTTCTTGCCTTATCGCGTCCTGGCCGAACCTCTCAGCGCCGGGGGCAACGACTTACACAAACTTGCACAGCGAAATGACGATTGTCAAGCCCCGCAAGAATTGTGCAGAAGTCCGGCTGAGCGACCGCGCGATTGATCTTGTTTCGAGGGGTCGGTAGGCCTATCTTTCCCACTAGTTTTACTACGCAGGATAAGAAGCTGGGAAAACTGGGGTACGCAGCTTTGTGAGTCTGCGTAAAGTCGGTAAGCCGGTTTCGGCGATCCTGCGCAGTAATAGGAAGGTGCGAGAAAAAACAGTCGCCATTGGGAAGCTCACCGCCGGCGGGGCGTGTGGCCGCGCTGGAAGAAAAGCTCTTCGCGGCGATGGAACGCATCGCCGCCCTGGAGGAGGAGAACGCACGTCGCCGCCATGCGAACCGGCCCGCCGCCCGCCCC
>JAAZNR010000583.1 GCA_012798155.1 Thermogutta sp.
AAAGCGGAGAGTTCGGGCTACCAATTCTTCGTTCTCCTTCTTCCTTCTCCGCGTCCCCTGCGTTTCAAAAGCGGCCTCTGCGCCCTCTGCGTTTCGAAAGCAGCCTCTGCGCCTCCGCGTTGCAATGACAGACCGGGCAAGCGCCTGAACGGCTACAGCATTTGCAAGGGCGGCCGGCTCTCAGAGCATGTCTTCAAATTAGTTTCACTGCGCAGAGTCGCCGAAAGCGGGTTAACGATCTTACGCAGACTCACAAAGCTGCGCACCCCAGTTTGCCCAGCTTCTTATCCTGCGATGTAAAATTACGTCTTGCCAGCCGCAAGGTGGCACCCAATCTAATTTGAAGACAGGCTCTCAGCGGGCGATCAGTCCCAAGTCCAAACCGAAGACCCAAAGCATGAGGAACAACAGAATCGCCAAACCGAGGTAGGACAGGGCCGCGAAGACTCCCTCGTGCGGCGGCTTTCCGCGAATGCCTTCATAAAGCAAAAAGACCATGTGACCGCCGTCCAAGACGGGAATGGGCAGGAAGTTGATCACCGCCAGATTGGCGCTCAGCAAGGCCAAAAAGAGCAGGAATCGCCCCCAGCCCTGCGAGGCGATCCGATAGGCCGCGCCCACCAGGCCGATCGGGCCGACCAAAGCCTTGGGGGAGACATCGCCGCGGCCCATGTGGTTGAGCGTGCGGTAAATGATGGTGACGGCCGCCCAGGTCTCCGTCGCCCCCCAACCCACAGCCTGAACGAAGCCGCTCGCCCGCAAATCCGCCGCCTCGGCTTGAAACAGGAGGCCGCGATCGGGAAATGTCCAAGACGAGGCCGAGGCCTCTTGCGGAGCCAGGCCGCGAATGACCGCGGGTGCCGCCGACCCCTCGTGCCTTACGGTTACGTCTACCAACGTCCCCGGCAGGACGCGCTGAAGTTCTCGCCAAAAAAAGGCGTAGCTCGCCCTGGTCTCGCCCGACTCGGCATCGAGCCGCAGACTCATCTCGCGGACTTGCAGTTGGTCCATCCCGGGCAGATCGGGGAGTTGCTTCGGCGGAATAATACGGACGGCGAGCAAATCGTCACCGGGACGGATTCCCCCCCTCTCCGCGGGAGAATCGGGTTCCACTCCCATCACCTTCGGCAGCAGGGCGAGCACGATTCCGAGTTGCGGAATTTCCAGACCGCTGTCCGGCGTGTAGAGGTCGGCATAATGCGATGCTTTGCGAAGGGGTAGGGTGACCGTCCGCCGGTTACGCTCCGCGCCGGCCGAGGGCCCGCCGGAGGCGGTGCCGTCTTCCGGCCCGTCGGCATCGCGGCCGAGGATCAAGGAGATCTCAACGGAGCCTTCCGCGGGCGCGATTCGCTGGAGGCGGTCCGAAAGCCTTAGGATGTTACGGTCCCATTGTTCCCCATTAGGGAGCAGGATATCGAGGAGCGAATCGCCGGGCTGAATCCCCGCGCCTTCGGCGGCGGAACCGGTCCGCACCGCCAGTATCTTTCCCCAAACCGGCCGGATTCCGATGTCGCGGACCGGTTGTGCCGGCACGCTCACATCCAGCGCAACGTCCTCTTCTCCCGGCTTTTCCGCGGGCCGCCGCACGGTCAGGCGAACCGGCGAGTCCCATCGCAACGTCAACTCGCGATGGATGTCGGCGTAGCCCTCGACGGGCGTGCCATCCACGGCGATGATGCGATCCCCCGACGCCAAGGGGGGGTCGGCGCGGCTCGCGGATGAGGTGGGGTAGTACGGTAGGCCGTCGTGGAGGATGGGCAAGAGCGGATTGGTCACGCCGATGGTGGGCACGATGCGGATGCGGTCCGGCACGATCACCACGTTCAACTCACCCACGCCGGGCCGCTCGATGCGCATCTCGACGGGCTGCTCTCGCCGCGTCAAGGAGACGGCATATTGCAGGTCCTGAAAGCGGATCGCGGGTTTCCCGTCGATGGCCAAGATGCGATCGCCCGGCAAAAGCCCCGCCCGCCACGCGCCCTCGCCGGGGGCCAAATCGCCCACCCCGCAGGGCGTCTCCTGAACGCCGACCAAGTACGCGGCGACTGCCGCCGCAAAGGCGAAAACCAGATTCATGATCACGCCGGCCGAGATGATCGCCATCCGCTGCGGCACGCTCTTGGCCAGGTAACTGCGAGGGTCGTAAAGGGCCGCGCGCAAGGCCTCGACATTCGGGGAAGACTCGATCTTCGGCGAAGGATTGTCCGAGGCACGGCCCGAAGCGGCTCTTTTTTTCTCGCCCTGGGGGTCGTCTTCCAGCCGGTCCGGTCCGCTCCCCCCCGCCTTGGCGCGTTCCAGCTCCTCTCGCAATCGAGCCGGGTTATCTTCCTGCCCCAGCATTTTCACGTAGCCGCCCAGAGGGACGATGCCGATGCCGTATTCGGTCTCTCCCCAGCGGAAGCGAAGCAATTTGAGGCCGAAAAAATCGAAACCCAGGTAGAACTTGTCGCAGCGTACGCCGCACATCTTGGCGACCAGGAAGTGCCCCAGCTCGTGCACGAAGATGATCAGTCCCAGACCGACCACCACCATGAGAACGTATTGCACGGAGGCCAAGCTTACCGCGGTGACAATCAGGCCGAAATCCAACGGTTGATCTCCTCACGAGCCCAGGCGTCGAGTTCGAGAATCCGCTCCAAGGAAGGATCGGGATGGAAAGGGTGACAATCCACGATATCGCGGCAGGCGGGCACGATTTGATCGAACCGCAGCCGGCCGTTCAAAAAGGCCTCCACGGCGGCTTCATTGGCGGCATTGAGGACCGTGCCGGCCGTGCCTCCCGCCTCGGCCGCCTCCAAACCGAGCTTCAGCGCGGCGAATCTCTCATAGTCGGGCGGCTCGAATTGCAGGGAAAGCCCTTGCGACCAATCCAGCTTCCGCGCGATGCCGCCGCGACGTTCCGGCCAATACAAGGCGTATTGGATGGGGAGCCGCATGTCGGGCGGGCTTAACTGGGCAATCACCGACCCGTCGTTGAATTCTACCATCGAATGCACGATGGATTGCGGATGAATCAGGACGCCGATGCGTCCGGCCTCGACATCGAACAGCCATCGCGCCTCGATGATCTCCAAGGCTTTGTTCATCAAAGTGGCCGAGTCGATGGTGATTTTGCGTCCCATGCTCCAGGTGGGATGCGCCAAAGCCTCTTCCACCGTCACGTTCGCCAAATCCGCTACTTTTCGCAGGCGGAAAGGCCCGCCGCTGGCAGTCAGGACGATACGGCGGACCTCATCGCGGCGGCCGGCCTGGAGGCACTGGAAGATGGCCGAATGCTCGCTGTCCACCGGCAGGATGGGGACCCCTCGTTCGCAGGCCATCCGGGTGATAATGGGGCCGGCTACGACCATGCTCTCCTTATTCGCTAGGGCGACGGGCTTGCCTTCCTGAATGGCGATCATGGTCCCCTGAAGCCCCACGGCGCCCACGAATGCCGAGAGGACGATATCCACGCCGGCCGAGGCAATCGCCTGGCGGATGCATTCCTGGCCCACCAAGAGCCGGGTGTGGCCGGGAAGCCCCGACCAATCTTGGGCCTCGGCCGCCTCGGAATCGGTAACGACGACGTAATCAGCGCCGAATTGCCGCGCCTGCCGCCACAGCAAGGAAGTCTGACGGCGCGCGACCAGCACCGAGGCTCGCAGTCTTCCTTGAGAGGCGGCAATCACCTCCAAAGCGCTGCGGCCGATGCTGCCCGTCGAACCGAGCACCGCCACGCCCTTCGCTCTTTCCGGCGTCATGCTATCCTACCATCCCCAAAGGATCACGAACCGCTCATTCTAGACGCGAATCGGCGGCTCCCGCAAGCTTACCGCGCTGCCGGCGTCTTTTGACGCCACGGTTGTTGACGCTACAGCTTTTGACGTCACAGTTGATCGACTGTACCAGACGCCATCGAAACGATGGCGCCCCCCGACGGTTCGTCGGGGCCCGCCGTACCGTCCCCGAGCCTGGGCCGGGCCTGGCGATCTATTGTCATTATGACTACCAGCGTCCAAGGCACTGCCATTTTGGCAGACTCGCGGTAACCCGCGTGGTCTGTTGGCTCCCATGAAAGTACCCTTGTCGCGTCGCATCCGCTCTTCCATTCCAATACGCAAATCCATATCAATTAAGTGTTTGCGTTCACGGATCGGAATACGACAAGAGGTTGGTCGGGCTTTCCCAGGGCTAATGGCACGCTGTTTGCGATGACAAAAATCGGCTGCGATAAGCAGCCGCAGACAAATTGGTCCCCACTGCGAGCCGAGCTGCGAGCGGGTAGCTTTGGCGGCGAGTCGCGGAGATGCGGTATCGAGTCGTGGGTAGCGTTTCTGCGTAGCGTCGCTGTCCAGCGCTGGGCCGAAGGACCCGCTCGGGTTCGGCGAGAGGGGATGAGAATCAGCGGGCTAGAAGGTGAGGATCAGTGGAGTGGAGGTTGCGTTGGTAGTGGAAAGGAGGTGAGGCTATGGCACGTACCTTGGTTCCCTGGACCGGCAATCCGGTGCGTATGTTCGAGTCTCTCCGCAAGGAAATGAACGACCTGATGGACGAGTTCTTCGGAACTCCCGACGGCAGTGAGCTGACTCCCTGGTTCGCGCCTCGCATCAATCTGGCCGAGACCGACCAGGCCTATGAGATCAGCGTCGATCTGCCGGGCATGAAGCCGGAAGAGTTCGCCGTCGAACTGAAGGACGGCCAACTCTGGATCTCCGGTGAACGCAAGCACGAACACGAAGAGAAAGGCAAGACCTATCACCGCGTGGAGCGTCAATACGGGCGTTTCCAACGGGCGGTGGGTCTGCCGACGGCGGTGAAGGCCGACAAAATTCAGGCCGAATACAAGGACGGCGTGCTGCGGATCACCGTGCCGAAGGACGAGTCCGCGCAAGCGAAACGCATCACGGTAAAGACGTGATGACTCGCGATTGGGCACTCCCGCCCGGAGTGCTGTAGCGGCCGCGGACGGCGGCCCGATGAAGGTGTCCGGTGCGGCCCCCAAGAAGCGCCGGGGGCCGATGCAATCACCCCCTGCAAGGCAGGGGGCCTTTTTTTGTTCCGCCTTCGAGGCCGAGTAGGACGAAAAAAGCTGCCGGTTGCCGAGGTTTGTGCCCCCGCGACGCTTTTTGTGCCCTGCCGACTACCCGATCGAAAACCGAGGTCCTTCCATGACGGTGGGCGTCCCGGAAGGGGGAATGAGCAGAGTGGGGCTTGTCTAGGGCGGACGCGACGCAAGAATGGGTTGAATAGCTCGGAGCTGGTCTTTGGGAACGGATGCGGCGTTCCGCGCTGTTCGTATCCGCGCTGGTCGTAAACATATCCATTCCGTCCGATGAATATCGGACTTATCATATCCGCAACGGCCAAACAACGGCCAAAAGAACTACGTAAGAAGGACCACGTAAGAAGTGTGCGGTGGTCTGCCACCGACAGGAGCTGAACAATGCTGAGTCCCAAAATGTTGCAGGCGCTGAACGATCAGTTGCAAGCCGAGTATTTTTCCTCTTACCTCTACCTGGCCATGGCGGCCCGGTGCGCCGATTTGAATCTGCCGGGGTTCGCGCACTGGTTCCGCGTTCAGGTGCAGGAGGAGAACCAACACGCCTTGAAGTTCTTCGACTACATCCTGCTCCGCCGCGGGACGGTGGAGCTGAAGGGCATCGAAAAGCCCAAGGGCGATTGGCCCGATGCCCCGACCGTGGTCGAGGACGCCCTGAAGCATGAACAGTACATCACCCAGCGGATCCACAACTTGGTCAAACTGGCGCGGGAGGAAAACGACCCTGCCACCGAGGCTTTTCTGCAGTGGTTCGTCACCGAGCAGGTGGAAGAGGAGGCTTCGGTGGACGGTCTGGTGCAACAATTGAAGATTCTGGGGGATAGCCCGTCCGGGCTGTTCATTATGGACCGCGAGCTGGCCAAGCGGCAGGTTGGCGGCGCGGAGTGAACGACCGGACATTCCATCCGCTTCGTTGATGTGAACCCCAATGGCTGATTTCGGGATGGGGCGTTACAGGAAGGACGCCCCCTGTCCGGGCAATCCCACTTCCCTTGGCCGCCGGCAATGTGCCGGCGGTTCTTTTTGGACGGTGCGGCAGGAGGAGAAACGAACGGCCGGTCCCCGGTATGTCTTGCCGCCGGGGGCGGGAAAGTGCCCGTCAACTGGTGTCCGGCTTTTCGTCTTGCCGCCGGCGCCGGTTTGTCTTGCCGCTGCCCCGCACCCTTGGCCGCTTTCCCGTGTGCCGGGTAGAATCAGCTTTTTGTGCCGATCGCGGTCACGCGACCGCAATGCCCGGCGGCGTGTCGGCCGCCGATAAGAACACGGTGGTCCCGGCAGAGGAATCGAGGAATCTCGGGCGGCGGTTCCGCGCCCGCGGCCCGCCAAGGGGTGTTGCCAAGGAAGCTTTGCGAGGGAAAAACGGACATGCCGCGCTATAATCCGGCCGAAATCGAACCGAAGTGGCAGCAGTATTGGGAAAAGGGCAAGACCTTCGCCACGCCGCGTCTGCCGGCCGGTCCCAAGACGTACGTCTTGGACATGTTTCCCTATCCCAGCGGCGACGGTCTGCACGTCGGCCATCCCGAAGGTTACACCGCGACCGACATCATGTGCCGTTTCTATCGCATGAACGGACGCAGCGTGCTGCACCCGATGGGCTGGGACGCCTTCGGGTTGCCGGCCGAACAACACGCCAAACGCACCGGAACGCATCCGCGAGTCACGACCGAGCGGAATATCGCCAACTTCCGCCGCCAACTCAAGATGATCGGTTTC
>JAAZNR010000584.1 GCA_012798155.1 Thermogutta sp.
AAATCGCCGACCTTCCACTCCTTTTGACACGCCGCGAACCACGGCGAATTTATCCAAACGGCGACCTCGATGTCTCCCGTCCCGTCGCGAAAGGTCAGCAACCAGAAGGGTTCGCCTGCCCGCGTCGTTCCGCTCTCCTTGGCAGCCAGCAGCAGGAAGAGGTCCGCCTCGTCACCGACGGACAATTCCCTGAGGGTACGTATTCCTTGCGTGGGGACCATACGGAATCCGTGGAGGTCTCGGGGTTAGCCGCGATTGCGTCGGCCGAAGTTCCGATAAAAGATCGGGGCGACCGCTGCGTTTGTTTCCGTGTCGAGCACGATCGCCTGGGATTTTAACCCCGGTTTCAGCGGGAAGGAAGTCGTCCGGCAATCCGTTCCGGAATCGCCATGAGCCCTCCACGACGCAAACTGCGACCGCAAAGTGCCTCCGTCGGCCGAGTCACGCGGAATTGGGAAGAGGACTTCTCGCACTATCTCTCGGCGGAGTGCCACCTTTCGGACAACACGGTGGCTGCCTACCGCCGCGATCTGCGTCGCTTCCTGCAATGGCTGGGGAATCGTTCGCCGACCGGACTGGAAATTCAAGACCTCTCCGACTACGCCGCTTGGTTGCACGGCCGGAATCTGGCCCCGGCGTCGCTCGCCCGGCACATCGTTTCGCTGCGGCTCTTCCTCCGCTATTTGCAGTTGGAAGGACTGATCACCCAGAACAAGGCGGAGCTTCTGGGCGGTCCCAAGCTCTGGGAACGCGTGCCCCACGTTTTGACGCCGACCCAAGTGGAGGCCCTGCTTGAGAGTCCGCGGCCCTACGATCGCTGCCACCAACGCAATCGCGCGCTACTGGAGTTTCTTTACGCGACCGGTTGCCGCGCCGGCGAAGCGGCCAACCTGCGGATGGATGATCTCCATCTGGACGAGGCCTATTGCGTGTGCCGCGGCAAAGGCAACAAAGAGCGGATCGTGCCGCTCGGGAAAAGGGCGGTGCAGGCCTTTCGCGCGTACCTGAGCGAAGAACGCCCGCTCTTGGCCGCCGCGTCGGGCGGCCGTTCGCCCTACGCCTTCCTCTCGTATCGCGGCAAACGCTTGCGCCGGGAAAGGATTTGGGAGTTATTGAAATTCCACGCCATCCGCGCCGGCATTCCGCCCGATATCAGCCCCCATACGCTGCGGCACAGCTTCGCGACGCACCTCTTGGCGGGCGGGGCCGACCTGCGGCACGTACAGGAGTTGCTCGGCCACGCCGGCATCGCCACCACGCAGATCTATACCCACGTGGACTACGCCAGGCTCAAGGCCGTCCACAAGCGGTTCCACCCGCGCGGGTGAGCCGCTTGCGATGCGACCTCTGAATCACTGATGGTCGCGTGAATCACTGATGGTTGCGGTAACACCGGCGGCCGGAAGCCGCCCATCGTAGGGCTACCCATCGTGGGACGGCTGCTGCAGCACGAAAGGCTCCTTCCGGGCGGAGGCGGCCGTGCGCGGAGGCGACAAGATACGAAAGGATTACTCCTTTCGAGGGGGCGCGAATTTGATGTTTTCCACCAGCCGGATGATACGACCGTCGGGGGCCACGTAGCCCGAGACGGCCGTGATGGCCTTCATGACGTTCTCGTAGTTGAGATCGTAGTCGCAATCGAACTCCACCTCGGCGTCCCCGGCGCCCCCGGGACCGGCCTGATCCCCGACCAAGAGACGAATCTGTTGGCGGAGTTCCTCGAAACTGCCCAAGCGCCGTTCAGACATATAGATACCCGACAGGCGCCCCCCGGCGGCCGCCGTCAAGCGGACCTTGATGGGGGGCAATTGGGCATCGCTAGGCACGCCCGCGCTCGGTGCCGCCAACGGCATCTTGATAAAGAAATCCCCCTCCGGCGACACGATCTTGAAACTCATGATGAAGAAGGTCAGGAGCTGAAAGACGACGTCGATCATCGGCGTCATCATCAGCTCGATCTTGTCGCCCGTCCGGGTACCCGAACCGCGAAACTTCATCGTTTAGGTGCTCTCTTGTTTGGCCCGCAAGGTAAACTTTTCCAAACCGACGGATTGACAGGTGCGTATCAGCTCTTGCACCCGTCCGGTCTTCGCATAGCGATCCGCGCGGATGATCACGGTCGTATCGCGGTAGTCGCCGCCGCGTCTCTCCACCAGTTGCTTTTCCACTAGCAGAATCGGCACGATGCCGTCCAGCGTGTACTCTTCAACACCGTAAAAGACGGTACCCTTGGACGTCATCTGCAAGGTGATGGGGTATGCGGGAGCCGTATCGGGCGGCTTCGCCAGCTCGCTGGCGGGAAGCCGAATGAGCTGGTTTTGATCGCCCTCGGAGAAATTGATCAGAATCATGAAAAAGGCGATCAACTGAAACGTCATGTCGATCATCGGCGTCATGTCGCCTTCGGCGTCGGGAATCTGTCGTCCACGCCCATAGCGCATCTGCGTCCACTCCTCAGCCAAGAACTCTCCCACGACTCACGGGACCGCTCGGAAGCCGCCGATGGATCGGCGAGAAGGTTCCCGAAACGTTTTCAGGCCTTCTTCGTGCCGACGCTGGAGAACCGCGACATCAACCCTTCGCTTACGATCCCCACTTCAAGGACCAGTCGGGCGATACGATTGCGGAAAAACCCGTACACGATGATGGCCGGAATGGCGATGATCAGCCCGACCAAGGTCGTAATCAAGGCGGTGGAAATACCGCGGGCGAGCTCGGACGGCTTGGGGGTCGTGGTGCTGTTGGCGATCACGCTGAAGGACCGCACCATGCCGTCCACCGTTCCCAGCAGTCCCACCATGGGGCTGATGGTGCCGATCAACCCGATGTAGCTGAGGCGGTGCTCCATCCGCATGGCTTGTTCCTCGCCGACCTCTTGCATGGCTTCCACGGCCTGCGCGTAACCCGCCGAAAGCTTGGCCAAGCCCGCCGACAGAACCTGCCCCAGGAAGGACTCGTCGTTCTTCGCCAGTTCGTACGCTTCCTGGTAGCGTTTTTCGTTGAAATGGGCTTCGAATCCGTCGATCAGCGCCGAGGGGATGACGGCCTCGCGCCGGCAACCGACGAGATTCATCACCAGGAGGGCCACGAACGAGAACGAAATCGTCAAGAAGGCCAAGGTGTACGTCCAACCCAACGATTCGAAGAACCAGGTGAGAACCGACTTCTCTTGCGGCTGGGGAGCCTCCGGCGGAGCCGTCGCCGCTTCCGGCGGGGCCGCATCCGCGGCCGGCAGCGTGTCGTCGGCCGCCGCTTCGGTCGCCGCTTCTTCCGCATGGACGGTCGTTCCGGAATCCGGTATCCACCTCGGCAAACCGCCGAGCGTCACCGACAACATCACGAGTGAAGCCGCTAGCGAGCCGCTCCA
>JAAZNR010000585.1 GCA_012798155.1 Thermogutta sp.
AGCGTCACCACGGACGGCTTTTTCGTCACGGTCGACGCCGCGGACCCCTTGTTCGATCCTGCCCGGACCGTGGAGTTTCTCCGCGAACTGGGGGCGGTTGAGGTCGAATTGTGCCCTCGCCCCGAGGGTGCCGCGGAGATCCCCCGCGGCGTCTATTGGGCGCTGGCGGTGATGGCCGTATCGGCCCTGCTGCCGCCGCTGTTTATCGCCCGCGCACGCAATCACACCTTGGAAGCCCCGCAAGAGCAACCCCGTATCCATATCATCAAGGACATGGATTTTCAGCCCAAGCTGAAGACGCAGCGGGTCAGCATGCTCTTCCCGGATCGGCTGGGGATGCGCCCGCCCGTGCCGGGGACGCTCCCCTTCGATCCCAGCCCCGCTGCGGCGGTCGATCGCGGGCGTTTCGAGACCGGGCGCGAGGGCGAGCAATTTCTGAGCGGCTTTCCGATCCCCGTCGATGCGGCCCTCATGCAGCGCGGGCGAGAGCGCTACAACATCTATTGCGCAACCTGCCACGGCTTGACGGGAGAGGGCGGATTGTACGACGGCATGACGGCGCGGCGGGCACGGGCGCGGGGCGAAACGCTCTGGGTCCCCCCGGCGGCGCTCACCGGCCAGTCCGTGCGCGAACAGCCGGTGGGGAAAATCTTCGATACCATCACGCACGGCGTGGTGCGCGAGGGGCGCCATACCATGCCCCCCTACGCCGTGCAGATGCCCCCGCAAGATCGCTGGGCCGTCGTCTTGTACGTCTTGGCGCTCCAGCGGGCGAGGGCGCCGCTGCCCGGCGATTTCGGCACGGCCTCCCGGGCGGCGGTCTCACCCTCGCCATCCGGTCCGACTGCCCCGACGGAGGATCGCGCGGCGGAACGCGGGACGCGGGAGAGCTTGGCGAGCGCCATTCCAGGAACCCAACCCTAGACCGGTCAGCAAAACGCGCGATGAGCAACGCCAATTCGATCGAAACTGTGAGTACTTCGGTGTCGGCCGCGGCCGCGGCGGCACCGCCGCCAGGGCTGAAGCCCTGGGTCGGGCGATTGGGGATCGCCGGCGTGGGCTGCCTCGCGGCGGCCTTCGCCTTGTCTTTTTCGCCGCCCCAGAACCGCGGTTATTTCTTTCACGCCTATCTCACCCAGTTCGCTTGGGTCTTGAGCATCGGCCTGGGCGCCCTGTTTTTCGTGATCTTGCAGCATGCGACGCGGGCGGGTTGGAGCGTGACCGTGCGGCGTTCGGCCGAGGCCGCGGCCGCCGCCGTCCCCATCCTCTGCGTCCTGTTCTTGCCGGTGGGCTTGCCGGTATTGCTGGGAAGCGATTCCGTGTATCCCTGGGTGAATCGGCAGACGGTCTTGCAGGACGAATCGCTGCGTCACAAGGCCCTCTATCTGAACGTGCCGTTCTTCGCGGTCCGGGCCGTGCTGTGCCTCGCGGCCTGGTGGCTCTTGGCGCGTTTCTATCGCCGCTCATCGGTCCTTCAGGATGCCGCCGGCGACCCCGAACTGACGCGATCCATGGAACGCTGGAGCGGGCCGGCCCTGCTCCTCTACGCCCTCACCGTCACCGTTGCGGCGATCGACTGGTTGATGTCGCTCACGCCCCATTGGTTCAGCACGATTTACGGCCTGTACTATTTCTCGGGGGCGATCGTGGGCGGCACGGCCTTCCTGATCCTGCTGATCCTGACCCTGCGCGGCACCGGGCGACTCGATTCCCGCCTCGTCACCGTCGAGCACCTCCACGACTTGGGCAAGCTGCTCTTCGGCTTCGTCATCTTCTGGGGCTACATCGCCTTCTCGCAATACATGCTCATTTGGTACGCCAACATGCCCGAGGAGACTCAGTATTACCTGCCCCGCCAGAGCGGCGGTTGGGTCTGGGTTTCCATCGCCCTGATCGTGGGGCACCTGTTCATCCCCATGCTGGGGCTGATGTCCCGCGCGGCGAAGCGCAACGCCTACAGCCTGGCCTTCTGGTCGATTTGGCTGCTGGTCTTTCACTGGCTGGATGTCTATTGGTTGGTCATGCCGAAGGTCAATCCGGAATTCGCGGGATTCGGTTGGATCGACGGGCTGACGGCGGCGGGCGGGCTGCTGGTATTTTCCGCGGCGGTGCTGGATCGCCTGGCCGCAGCGCCCCTCGTCCCCCTCCGCGATCCGCGGCTGTCGGAGGCCTTG
>JAAZNR010000586.1 GCA_012798155.1 Thermogutta sp.
GCCGGTTGCCTGCTCCAGATCGAACGCGAGGTCCGACGCGCGAGAGCGCCCGTCGCCGTGCTCCATCCCATGGAATTGCTTGACGCCTGCTACCGCGGGGAGAAACCGCGGGGTGTCGGCCGAACCGGTGGGAACGGTCGCCCGCGTCGTCGCTAACGCGACCAGGGGAGAGACGGCTTCGCTAATACTACAGCGCTGCTTCGGCAGGCAATGAGCGACCGGAGTATTCTGGGGAAGGAGTCTCTCGCAATCCGAGAAACCCGGAGAACCCGAACTAGCGACCCGGCAGTAGCGACCCGGCGCTGTAGTACTGAGCCGCTCGGCGGGGGCCGTCGCTTCACGGCTGTCGCGTGAGAATCTTGGTCAGGGCTTCCACGAAGAAAAACTCTCCCCACATCACGGATTCGTCGACTCCCAGACCCTTGCCGGTGTGGTACACGCCGTGCTTGAGGATGCCTTCCCAGCCGGGGGTTTCAATCGCCAGATACTCGGGATCGAGCAAGGCCTCGATCATGACCAAAGCCGTGTTGCGATAGATCACGGCCCGCTCGGGGACCGGCGTCTGGGACGCGAGGTCCAACAGCCCGCTTGCCGCGATGGCGGCGGCCGAGCTGTCCTTTTGCGGGCCCCAGGGCAGGGGAGCCGTGAGATCGGCATCGAAATCCCAATAGGGAACCTTGTCGTCGGGCAAATGGGTGATCCAAAACTCGGCGTTGCGCTCCGCGACCTCCAGAAACTCTTTCTCGCCCGTCAAGCCGTACACCTTGCTGAAGCCGTACAAGGACCAGGCAAGCCCGCGGGCCCAGCGGCTGTCCGGCCTCAAGCCTTGATGCGTACTCTGTCCCAGAAACTCCCCGCTCTCGACGTCGAAGAGACCCTCGTGGGCGGTCGAGCCGTCCTCTCGGACCAAGCGGTCCCGTGTGGTTCGGCAATGCTCGGCCGCGATTCGATAAAGATCGGCGTCGCCGGTCTGCCGCGCCGCGTAGAAGATCAGCGGGACGTTCATCATGATGTCGATGAAGAGGCTATGCGGGCCGATGAACGAACAGAGATAGCGCCCTTTGGGTTGGTAACGGAGGGCGAGCGTTCGCCCCGCTGTGATCAAGACGTCCAACAGATTCCGATCGCCGGTCTCTTGATACCATGGCAGGTAGGTATTCAAAAAGATGAACCCGAGGTCGTGGACGTTGCGGTCGAGTTTTCGATGCTCCAAGAGCTTGGAGTAGTGGATTGCCCGTTCCCGCCATTCCTGCGAGCCGGTTCGCAGCGCGAACTGCCACATCATCCCGGCCAAAAATCCCCCCGTCCAATCCGTCCACAGTTCGCCTTCGTGATGCCATTTGCCTTGAACCGTGTAGATGGGGAAGAAGTCGGGGTGATGCTCGATCAGCCGGGCGACCTGCTTTTCGGCGAATTCCAGGGCCTGTCGGTGGCGGTTCACGTCCTGAATCAAGGGCATAGTCGTGACCTCGCTGTCTGCCGGCGATTTCGCGATTTTTCAGCACGTTTTCCTATCGTACAATCTTCCAAGCAGCGACGGAATCCTCGGGGGCGGCGTCGGGTTGAGCCGTCGGCATGGTTCCCCTGACGTCGCCCTTGGCCGGTGCAGCCTTTGGCCGGTGCATCCGAATCGCGGAGTGGGGGAAAGACGCTGATCGCAGGGCCGACGATGCCGGGTTACCCGACCCTTGACCGGTTAATTAGGAAAGACTTATAAAAAGGCATGGGATTCGTCGGGTGATCGCGATTCTCGGCGGGGCGTGCCGTAGGAAAACCGTGCGTCGTTTTCGGGCCGGCCGGTCAAAGGTCGAATACGAGTTCTCAAGTGATCATTGATCTCCACAAGGCGGAAGAGCCGCGAGACATTGTCCATCGTTGCGTGCAGGCTCTTGCCGAGGGGCGATTGCTGGCCGTTCCGACCGAGACGGTGTACGGTCTGGCGGCCTCGGCGCTGCGGCCCGATGCCCTGGAAAGGATCGTTCAGCTTAAGCATCGGGTCCCCAATAGCCCTTTCGCCCTGGCCATCAAGGATGCCGACGAATTGTGGGACTATTGCCCCGACATGCCTGCCATGGCGTGGCGGTTGGCAAGGCGTGCATGGCCGGGGCCGCTCACCCTGGTGCTGCCCGAGCCGACCCAAGGCGGGTTGTCGAAAACGTTGCCCGATGCCGCACGGCCCTGGGTGTGCCCCAACGGGACGCTGGGTTTTCGCGTTCCGGACCATTGGGTGGCCCTCTCGATTCTGCGCATGACCAGCGGTCCCTTGGCCCTGACCAGCGTCAATCGCAGCGGAGAACCGCCGGCTGCCTCGGGGCGGGAAATCGCGGAATTATTCCCGGAGATCGACGTCATTCTGGATGATGGACCGACCCGATATGTCAGGGCATCCACGGTGGTACGGGTGAATGGCGACGGGGGTTGGGAGCTCTTGCGGGCCGGAGCGATTTCGGAAAAGTCCCTGCGGAGCCTGGCCGCAGTCGCGATTCTGTTCGTCTGTGCGGGAAACACGTGCCGCAGCCCCATGGCCGAGGCTTTGTGCCGAAAGCTCTTGGCGGAGAGGCTGGGCTGTGCTCCCCAAGACTTGGGGGAAAAGGGATTTGTCGTGCTTTCGGCCGGACTGCACGCGCAACCGGGCGGGCAAGCCACCTCCGAGGCGGGGGCGGTAGTCGAAGAATGGGGGGTAAACTTGCGTCATCACGCGGCACAACCCGTTAATCCCTCCATTTTGCGGTACGTGGATCGAATCTATGTCATGACGCGGGCCTTGAAAGAGGCCCTGATTACATCCTTTCCCTTCGCGGCCGATCGGACGGAATTGCTCAGTCCCGACGGCGCGGACATCGAAGATCCTTACGGCGGGACGATCAAGGATTATCGCCGCTGTGCCTGCATGATCGAAAAGGCCATTTTGGGCCGCTTGGGTCAAATCTCGGCGTCGGCCTGAAGTCAGTTTTCGGCGTCGGCCCGAAAAAGAAGAGGCGCACCGAACTCAGCCGGATGCCCTTGGGCGATCGAAGCGGCGACGTTCCGGAGTCCCAAGAAAGATGCGAATCGCAATCGGTAGTGATCACCGCGGTTATCAAATCCGGCCCCGAATCGTGGAGTGGCTCCGCGAGAAGGGGCATGAAGTCATCGACGTCGGTTCACACTCTCAGGATCCCGTCGACTATCCCGACATCGCAGAAGCGGTGGCGGCGAAGGTCAGCCAAGGCGAGGTCGATCGGGGAATCCTGTTGTGCGGCACGGGGCTGGGGATGTGCATCGCGGCCAACAAGGTACGCGGTATACGGGCGGTGCCCTGCCACGATGATCTGACGGCCGACATGAGCCGCAGGCACAATGACGCCAATGTACTGTGCCTTTCCGCCGACTTGCTGGGGGAACGGCTGCTGTTTCGCATCATGGAGATTTGGCTCAACACGCCTTTCGAGGGGGGGCGGCACGCTCGCCGTTTGGAAAAAATCGCCGCCATCGAAGACGAGATCGCTCAAGAGATTTGCGCGGAGAAAAAAGGGGACGAGGGATCGGGGACGACGCGCTCGTGAGGGCCCGTAAAACCGATCGCGGAGAGCCGCCCTTAGGGGTTCCCGCGATACTCGAATCTGATTCTGCCCCGGATCGGCCCACGGAGGGCGTTTGGCCTTTGGGGCCGCGCTCTCGGGGCGGCGATCGGGACGGTCTCCAGCGGCACTCCGTAGGAACGTCTCCGGCGGCACTTTGCAGTGGGGATGGCACTGCTGTTTTTTTGCCCGCCGCGGATTGGCGGATGCCAATGCCGTGCGTCTTCTCCTCCTGCCCCAGACCGTATTGTCCACCATTCCGAATCCGGAGGTTTACCGTCTGTTCGGAATATGATGGAGGCGTTTGAGAAGCTCAAGAAATCTTCGGCTCCGGACGACTTGCGGCCGGCCGATTCTCGAGTAAAGTCGATATGGAGGGGCTTGGATTGCGGCAGATGAGGCGGCACGCGGATTCCCTGCGGTCGAGCCCGGTCTTCGGAAGCAATGCTCCTTCGATTCTTGCAACAGGGCGGTAGGCGATGGGAGAGCATTCGGGTCGTGAACCGGACGAAATCGATCTGCTCATTCGCAATGCGGAATTGCGAAACGAACTGGAACCGTATTACGACGACTCGATCTCTCGTGTGAATATCCATCGTTTGCCGCTGGCCGTCGAGAACGAATACTTGGCCTGCATGTTGGCCTGGGAGATGGCCCCCGTTCTTCCCATCTACCGCTGGTTCGAGCCGGAGTTGCGGCTGCCGCGGCCGGAAGTCCTCAGGGATGAAGAACTGCGGCGAATCCTTTGGGACACCATCGACCGCCTGTTCGAAAAGCGGATCGTTTTGGAGTTCACGGATCACCTTTCCGATCGCGAACTCTACCGCCTCATTTATCGCGACATCCTCCCGGCTCGGGAAAAAAAGCTGGATTTGCGGAACAATTACCTGCATTGGGATTGCGCCTTCGCGAACGGGGATCCGGAAGTCTGGTTGCGTTACTACGCAACGGAGGAAGAGCGAGAAGCGTGGGCGACCATGTACCGGCAGCCGTTGCCCTCTCGTGAGCGGCCGCCCTACCCGCGAAGGCTGCCCCAAGCCCCCATGTGAGGCTCGCCCGGAGCCGGCGGCGAACGCCGGGCGATGCGGATCGGCGCCGGCCGCGGTCCCAGCCTTTCAGCCGCTCCATGCCGGGCCGGCGGTTTTTCAAA
>JAAZNR010000587.1 GCA_012798155.1 Thermogutta sp.
ACGCTTCGGCGGTCGAGCGTGCTGGCCACGTTGGAGAAATAGACCCATTCGAAAAAGCAGTGGGCGCGGCGATTCACCTCGCTGAAGGTTTCCTCGCGAAGCCCTCGCGGCGAAACGATGATCGCCCGGCCCGGCTCGACCGGCTTGATCTCCTCCGGCGGGAACCCCAGGTTCAGCAAGGCCACGCTCTCGCTGGCCGCGGCGAAAAGCCGGCCGTCGAAGGCCCAACTCAGGGGCTTGATGCCGCAGGGGTCTCGCACCACCATCATTTCGCCCAGGGCGTTCAAAAACGCGAGGCTGTAGGCGCCGTCGAATTCGTTCGGCAAGACGCGGCAGACCTCCAGGAGGTCCGGAGCCGGATTGGGCATCAGCTCCCGGCACAAGACGTGCATGATGACTTCCGTATCCGTCTCGCGAATCAGATGATGGTCGTTGTCCTCCAGCAGCCGGTCTCGGAGCTCTTGATAGTTGGCCAACTGGCCGTTGAAGGCGAAGCTGAACCACTTGTGCTTCTTGATGTGGTGCCGTTCAAAGGGCTGCGCGTAGCCCACGTCGTCGCGACCGCAAGTGGCGTATCGCACGTGGCCGATACCGGCCGGTCCCGCCAAACTCGACATCAACCGATCGTATCGCTCGCGATGCCCCAGGGCGAAGACTTCGCTCACCGACCCGACTTCCTTGTGGGTCAAAAGGAGCTGGGGAACGTCGCAGCGATAGCGGGTCATGCCGGCTGCCAACTGTCCCCGGTTCTGGATGTCCAGAAGCATCTTGGGGAGAAGACGGGTGGCCTGTTCCGGCCCTTCCGGGCAGAGGGGGCTGTTTTCCCGGCCCGGCAAATGGTAAACCGCCGCCACGCCGCACTCTTCGCGCAACTCACCCATGGGAGCTTGATTCCCGATTCGGTTCCGGAACCGCTGTACAGATCGCGGGGAGGGTCATCATGCCCGAAACAAGAGACCTATCGCGGCGGGCCGGAAGGCCGACGCAACCCGCCGGCCGACGTTTCACCGCCTCCTCCCGCCGGGCCACAACATCATTCTAGACCCGGAACCGCGCTATCTCAACGGATGCCCGACCATCGAGTACCCAGACGCCCGTCTTCCGAACGGCTCCACCTCAAGAGAAACCCTCGCGGACGCGACAGAACGGAGTGATTCGCCGCGGCGCTGTCGAACAGCAGCGCCGCCGCGAAAGCCGGGATCCGGTGGGAGTCACGCCGCAGCTCATCGGAGCATGCGTTCCAACCGGTAGGGAGTGTGTTTTCCGACCGCTTGTTTTACGCCTCAGGCGCGACGCAACGCTTTAGTCCGAGTTTTTGCAGCAACCAAACGGGCGGGCACCAATTCGTGAAGGCCGACTGGAAGAGATTCAGCCCTGCAAAGAGGGTTAGGAGAAACCAGTACTCGCTATGCAGCCATACCAACAAGCCGCTTGTGGTTACCACCACGCCGGCTATCAATCGCAAGCCACGTTCTACGGTCATGGGTTTTCCTTTCCACACAAAACAACGTGATTTCCTCGGACACCTCTCAAGATGGGAGCCAAATCTGACAATCCGCGGACCTACCGTCAACGATCCGGTACGTTGGGTTGGGTCCCTACCGGTACCGCCTGCTCCACCGAAGTCGCAGAGGCCGCTTCTTCGGCGTTTTCTTCAGCATTGGTCGAATCACCGGCACCCGGTTCAGGACTGATATGGGCTTGGGGGAGGGTACAGCCCGTCGAACAACTACCGCTCATACAGGTCGGGATACCCACCCAGGGCAAAACCCAACGATTGAGGGCGAACCATGCCGCAAAAATAACGAAGAAAAACAGAACGTCCTTCCCATTCATGATCTTTTACCTTTTTCAACTGTGGCGGGGCGGCACTCAAAGAGACGAAAAGTTCGAGCTCAACGGTTGTTAGCGAACTTTTTCTGCCACTTTTCCCGCAGGATGCCGCACAGCTTCTGATGGAACTCGGGCGGCAATTCGTACGGCTGGCCCGCCTTGTAAAGCGTGACCGTCTTGCGGATGTTATCCACCACGATTTGACAGGGATTGCACCCCTCTAAATGCTTGGCAAACTCCTCGCACAAGGCGGGGTCCACCTCGCCATCCACGTAGTCGTTGAGTGCCAGCAGCAAGTCTCGGCATTTCATGGCCTTTTCCCCACCGGCAGGGACAGGACGATCCAACGTCGCCGATCGCAAGCGTCACACTGGATTGACGCTCGACCAGGGCAAGAGGTTACAGCTCCGGCGTTACCTCGTAACCGATATCCAGGGGACGGAGGCCGGCGGCACGCGCAAGCCTGCCTCCGACCCCATCAGACCGGCACATGGTGAAATGAGCACCACCCCGGGCTACCCCGGCATAAAATCACTGTGCGACGCCGGCATAAAATCACCGTGCGACGCCGGCATAAAATCAAATGCCTTTATGGCATAAAATCACCGTGCTACGCCGGCATAAAATCAAATGCCTTTAGGCACCCGTTTTCGGCACCTCAAGCTCCAGGTCCGCTACAATAATCCGAGAGCGAGCGGCGCGACGCAGCGGCCCGGTGCCGTTCCGCGTCGCTCGTGCCCCAATCACGCAGGAAAAGCATGATGAATGCCCAGACTGACTCCAACGGGAGTCCCGGCAACCCACCCTCCGGCCAAGTCATCGTCCCGCGGACGATGATCGATATTCCCTCCCAGGCGATCGTCAGCCGCATTCTTTTGAAGAACGCCTCCGGGTCGATCACGCTGTTCGGATTCGACGCCGGCCAGGAGTTGTCGGAGCACACCACACCCTTCGAGGCGATGCTTCAGGTTTTGGAGGGGGCGGCCGAGGTCTCGATAGCGGGAACCTGGCATACCGTCGGCGAGGGGCAGGCCATCCTCATGCCGGCCGGGGTCCCTCACGCCGTCCGCGCTAAACAGGCGTTCAAGATGTTGTTGACCATGCTGAGAACAGCCTGAGCGTCGGCCGGGGCGAGGTCCTCCGCGGCTTGCATCGGCCTGCATTTCCTAGCGTATCGGCACCCGATGACGCAATTGCAGCGAGGCCGGGCCGACCACGCCGGCGGGAAGCAGCGGCGTATCCTTCCAAGGCACGCGCCACGAGATCGAATATGGCATATTCGTCTCGGTAAACCTGCGGCCGCCTACTCCGAGGGCGTCGCCGACCAGGCGATTCGACCACGTGTTCGCCACGCGGATCGTGAGCTGATTCTTTCCCGGCCGCGCCGCGGATGACAAATCCACCTCGAACGGCGGCGTCCACAGCGTCGCTAGCAGGTGATCGTTGAGCCGGACCTCGCCGATGCATCGTACGTCGCCCAGGCTCAGAATCAGCGGCCGATTTTGCCGGCCCTCATCCGGTAGGGAAAACTCCGTCTCATAGACGGCCACGCCCGAGAAATAGCGAATGCCCGGCTCGGGATGCTCGGTCCACGAGATCAACTCGTTCAGCAGGACTTCTTCGGGTGCACCCCAACCCGGGGGAAACCGCACGGTCCACGGGCCGCTTAGCGCCGTCTCGCTTGTCGGCTCCACTTTGACGGCGACCTCGCGACCGCTCGCGAATCGGACACGGTATTCCCCCGCCTCGCCGGTCTCCAAGTGCGGCGTGCCGTCCGTGTCCGGGTAGATCGCGATCCGAGCAACGTCCTCGTCCACGGCCCGGCGAAAGAGCACTTCCCGCCCGTCTTTGATGATGGATACGATCGGGTCCTCATCGGTGCGGGATGCGTCTTCGGGAAAGACCACGAAGATCGATCCTTGCGGCGGCAAGGTCAACGGGACGGTCGTGCCCTTTTCCGATCTACGGTAGGCAGGGCAGGGTATGATCGACCCCCGGTAGGGATCCCAGAACTCGGGCGGGCCGGGGGAATCGCGAAAGGTCAGCGCAAGCTGCTGCCGACGCGGCTGCCGGTTCCATACGAAATACGCTTCCGCGCCCGGCAGGCTCCGGTGGATGAAGTCCAAATCGGCTTCGCCGCCGTCTTCCAGCGAGACATCCGGCAGGACGCCTTGCTCGGCCAAGACGTCGCGGAGCGGCTTTCCTCGGACGACGCGGCCGCCGCCGGAGCGATGCTCCATCGCGCCGTTTTCGGCACTATCGCCCCACAGCGTGTCCGCCAGGCTCCGGACTTGATCGTCGCACCGGGGGTAATCGGTGAGAGAGTTGCCGCGGACCGGTCGCGGTCCCGCCAGCGTCAAACCCTGATCGACCAACTCCGCCAGCTTGGCGAGTACGGCCGGTTGAATCTCCCGCTTGTCCGGCAGGACCAAGACGGCATAGGAGGTCCCGTTGCCGAAAGTCAGCCGGCCCCTTTCCATGCGCGCACGCGATAGCAACACTTCCGCGTTGACGACGTCGTAATCGAATCCGAAGCCCAACGAGGGGTCGATGTGCTTCGGCGGCACGGTGTTGAATCCCTGGTCGCCGTAGTAGTAACAGACATCCGCGACGAAGTGTCCTTGCTGGAGCAAGAAACTCGCTCGGGAAAGATAATCCACGAAGCTCCCCGCCATGGGCCACCAGGCGATATGCGGCGAGAAGTGGGTGCCGGCCGTGTACACCCAGCCGGGCAGTCCGACCTCCGGCGGCCGGTGGGCCGCCGTATGGAACGTGAAATGGTTCGTACCCTCGCAGAAGGCGCGATCCGCCAAGGGTTTCAATTCCGTCGGGCCCTCCTGCCAGTGCCGCCAACTGGTGAAGGCTTCCATGTCCACCAGGGGTTTTCCGTAGATGTGCGCGGCGGCGGCCGTCTCCTTGACGACCCAAATATTGTGCTCTTTCCAAAACTCTCCCCGCGGAATATCGACGGCCCCTTGGGCTTGCAGGGCGTCCACCGGCACCTGATGGAGAGGCAGGCCCGGCCCGCCCGCCTCGGCACAGAGCAACAACCCCTCCGCCCGCGACAGCTCGCTTGCCCGGC
Organism: Thermogutta sp.; assembly: GCA_012798155.1. Taxonomy (GTDB): domain Bacteria; phylum Planctomycetota; class Planctomycetia; order Pirellulales; family Thermoguttaceae; genus Thermogutta. The sequence goes on from JAAZNR010000587.1 coordinate 4,916, forward strand.
GGTAGAAGGCGTCCACCAAAAGCTCGCCCAGGGTCTTGCGAAAATCGTGCAGGAAGCGGCGGGAGAGATGCTCATCGCCGATCAGGCTGCCGTCCAGGGCCGGCAGCAGCCGTTTCATATCGTATCCCCGCCTTCGCCGGAATTCCTCAAGAAAACCGGGTGTCCATGTCGCCCCGCGAAGCTCGTAGCTGCAAACATACATTTGCTTGAGCGCGGTTCCGCCCAGCGGTCCCAACTCGGCTTTGAGCGGTTCCAAAATGTGCCGAAAATGCCATTCCACGGCCGCGGGGTTGAAGTGATCGATCGCCGGGCCGGCCGAATTGGGGCTGGGCAGCACCAGCTTTTGCCCGGTATTCGCGCAGACGTACCTCCGGACGAGAAAACGGCCGGGCGGGATATCCACCCGCAGTCTGCCGCCGGCATCCAAGCGGTCGCTCCAGTCGAGGATTTGCCGCACATCGTCCACGACGGGCGGCGGCAAGGCGGCCGACGACCAGCTTCCCCGCGGACCGCCCCGATTGCCGTCATGAATCGCCGAGGCCGACCAGGGGCCGTCCAGCTTGAGCTGAGACGTGAAATCGAGCAGCTTTCCGCCGGTCCGGCTGCCATCCTCATGCAAGGATGTGATGACGTTCCGCCCGTCGATCGAGTACAGCTCGAATTCACCCAATTCGATTCGCTCCTGGGCGGGATTGTGGCCGCTGAGGATTCGCAGCTTGACGAACCTCGCGGGCCTGGCCGGGAAATCGAAACGCTGCGGTTCGGTGTGCGCCTCGAGTCGCCCGCGGAATACCGGCTCGAAGCTCTCCGGCTCGTCCGAGAAGTCGGAAATCCAAATCTCGAAGTCGCGGGCAAAACGTTGGAGCGGGCCGATCTCATTGCCGTCACCGCTCGCCGTGTTGCAGAGGACGGCGTGATCGACCTGATGCCGGCCGGGGGAGCAGACCTCGAAAACGAACTCATGGGCCGCTCGCCGGCGTTCTAGGGGAACCGCCAGGACGGCGACCTCCCGCGAGAATACAGGGCGTCCTTCGGCGTCTCTCGGGGCGGCCGGCGGCAGCTCCGGGAAAGGCAATTCGCCGTCGAAGGTCCCCGGCCCCTCGCAGACGGTCTCGGATGAGAATAGCCCCATGGCGGCGTATTCGGGCGTCACCCAGGGGCCTCCCGCGTTCCAACTGCTGGAGGTAATCAAGCCGACCTCCAGCCCCAACCGCCCCGCCTCGCGGACGGCATGGGCGATCGACTTGACCGATTCCGGCCCCATGAAGGCGGGACCGGCGGGGATGCGATTCTCCGGATCGCGGGCCCCAATGTCGAAGATGTAGATGCCGCGGATGCCCTTCCCTTGGAACTCCTCCAATTCGCGACTCATTTGCCCGTGGTCCACATAGCCGTTGAGCCAACACCAGTAAACAGCGGGCCGGGCGATATCCGGCGGGTTGGCGAACCCTTGCCGCCACTCAGCCGGAGCACCGGTCGCCCCGCCGGAGCCGGGGCTTAAGGCTATCGCCGCAAGAATCCCGATCACGGCACCCAAACGAAAAGGGTTTCCACCTGGCGGAGCCATAAAACGGTTGCCACCTCGCGCAGCCATAAAATCGCCTTTTCCGAAGTGCCTTGCGAATGCGCCAGCGGGGCTTCGCCGACTACGAACGGCTCGCTCAGGGAACGCCGGTCTCTCGGGCAGGCAGTGGGATCGCGCCGTACGGCCGGACCGGGCCGTCACGGTGCCGCCAGTGTAACGCGCCGGGGGCATGCGTCACAAGAAATCGACGACTTGCCCGGAAGTCCGGCGGGTCGCCGCGGCAACGCTCGCCCTCTCGACGTGACACGCCCCGCGGTCACTCTTTCCCACACTGCTCCCTGGCGACCACGGAAAGAAGGCCGGATGACCTGTACTGCTTCCAAGCGATTAGGGAAAGAGGGCCGGATAACCTGTGTCGGGGTAAAGGGGGATCGGTTCGATTGCCTCGGCGGCAGACCTCAGCCTCTCGTGCGATAAACCGGCGGCCGGCTCCGGCGGGGGCAGGCGTCGCAATCGCTGCGATACCGGCGCCGACGCGCCACGGGCATCGTCCGGACGCGATAGCGGCACGCTCGGCTCCGCGGCGACGGGCGTGGACTCCTGGGTCGCGTCGCCCTTCCGTCTCGGCCAGAGAATCGGTTCCAGCGGGGGGATATCATCGCTCAGGCCCGCCCTCGCATCGCTCTCCCCGCTTCCGGATTCACCCGCCGGTGCGGCACCGACCTCAGAGCCGTCGCCCGCCGGCGATGCTCTCGCGGCTTCGCCCGTGGTCGCGGTTTCGCTCGTGGCAGTTTCTCCCGTGCTCGCGCTTTCGCTCGTGGCGGTTTCTCCCGTGGTCGCGGTTTCGCTCCAGGTTGGGAACGTCGCCGGGTCGGCTATGGGCCACTCCTTGAGAATGTCGCCTTTACCGAAGCCGCTGATATCGTGCGGCTCGTTCCGACCGGCAGCCCCTGTGGGAATCCTCCCGATTTCG
>JAAZNR010000588.1 GCA_012798155.1 Thermogutta sp.
AATCGGGCGGCCGTGGCGTCGTCCATGCCCCATTCGGGGCCGGGCAATTGGACATAACCGTAGGCCGAGATCTGGATCCCCAAGCCGGCCAACGACGGGTGATCGCGATACCGTTCCAATAGCTCGCGGACCGCCGCCAGGATTCCCTCCTGCACTTCGGGCTGGAGGATGTTGTAGTACGGCGCCATTCCCCGGTAGGGCGGCTGAACCTCATGCAGGGCGCGACCGTCGGGTCCGATCCACCGCAAACCCCGTTTCTCCGAGCCGCCCCCGCGAATCGCGGTCTCCAAATCCGGTAGCGGCATGGAGAAATCCATGGCCGGTATGAAGAGCAAGCCTTCGCGGTCGAAGAGTCGCAAGAGGACTTCCGGAACGTCCTTTCTGACCGGATCGTCGCCGTCCTGCGCGAAGCAGCCGGAGTCGAATCGTGGGGTCGGACGCAGCACGCGGCTGGGATACAAGGCCGTCCCGTCGGCAACCACGGACATCACCAGAGAGTTGTATCCGCCGTAGTTCAGATACTCGGTCAATCGCGACGCGGCCAGAAAGAATGTCTGCCAATCCTCGATCCCTTGGCGGCGGAACGGGCCGGGGACATCCGGCCCCTGGAACTCGGCGGCGAACAGCGGGCGGTGGAGGTAAGCGGCGATCCACCGCTCCGCGGGAAAGGCCTCGGCGGGGAAAAGCCGGGGCAATCGCCGCCAACCGGCGTAGACCCGGATCTTGCCGTGGACCAGCGGCAAGTCCGGCCGGCCGGCGGCCAGAACCAAGAGCGGATGCTCCGTCCGCGGCCAAAAGATTACGTGATGTCGAATCCCATCCGATGCCGCGGGAGCGCCGATCCCGTGCACGCCCGCATGGACGCCGCAATCCAAGGTGGGCGGGTGGATCGCCCCCGCCGCGTTCGGTTCCAGGATGCTTACCGTCATGACCTGCTCGCTATCGGCGGGAAGCTCGATTTCGAGGACGTGCGGCATACCGAGGTCGCCCACCGGCAACGAAAGCGCCTCCCACGCCGGCTCCGCCCCGGCGGACGCCAGTTCCACCATCGTGCCGTTGGGACCGGCACGCGTGCCGCGGCGGCCGCTACCCAGGGCGTCTCCCCGATTCCAAACCCCCAAACGCCCGAGACGGTGCGCGAGCAAGGGAAGCCGATCCCAGATGCCGGGATTGGTCGCGGGCACGGCCTCGCCGATGACCGTCAAGGTTCCCACAGGAGAATCCTCGACCGGTTTATTCCGCCCCAGCACCACGATCTGAACCCGCCGCGCGGCAAGCACCGCCGGCGAGGCGAAGGGACGCATCACGGCCTCGGAAAGCCGCGGTCGGCCCGTGGAGACCACCTCTAGGATGATCTCATAGACGCCTTCCTCCCGCGGGGCCGACAAACGGATGGGAATCCTTACGCCGGGCGAGAAGGAGAACTCGTGCTGGATGATCGCCGCGGGTTCGCCCGTCCCACCAAGCCGCGGCAACGCGATCTGCGGCAAGACACGGCGCGGTCCCTCCGGCGAATCTCCGATCCAACGGGGCCGCACCAATTCCGCCCGGAGCATCAGTCTCGCCCCCGGCGCCGCTACCCCCCGAGGCTCGATTTCCAAGTCGATGGATTCCTCGGGATCGAAGACGAGGTGCGGCCGGGAAAGGGTGACATGCAAGTTGTCGCCGGGTATCCGCTCGACGTAGAGCCGATTGCCCTCACCCTCCAGGTCCGCCTGGTAAACGGGCGGCCTGGCCGGATCGCCCAGCCGGAACGAGAGGGGCGCAGGGGCCGGACCGCCTCCCGCCCCCACGGAAACGCGAACGGCGGCGGCTTCGTTCCCCTCCACCCAGATGTCCACGCCGTCGAAGAATCGCGGCGACGGCGCGTCCAACACAAGCCGCCCGTCTTGCCAAACGACGGCCGCCGCCTCATCCACCTCCGACCCGATCGGGCGCCAATCGCGGATTGAGCCTTCGTCCACGGCGATCTCGCCGCGCCAGGCCAGGGGGGTCTCGCCTCCCCAAGAGATGCGCAGCCCGACCTCCTCCGCCCCAACCGCCCCATGCCAGCCGGCAAGCAACACCGCGGCAAGCCATAGGAGGAATCGCAGGGTCCAAGGTCGCGAACGGCTCGCGCAGCTATGCGTCGCCGACGAGGAAAGAAGGACCTCGGCCGGAAAAGCTCTGGGTCGGTGAAAGTTCGGACCTCCTTGTCCGAGCATATTCCCCTCTGCGGTCCCTGCGGAGGCGAGCTGCGATGCCTGCGTAGGCAAGCTAGTGCTTTGTGACAGCTTAAATTTGGGATTAGCCGACGTGTGACCTTGTGAGCACGTCCCGGTAGATTCCGCAAAACGGCCCTATGCCAATCCCCATTTTTAGCTGTGACAAAGCACTTGCACTGAGCGTTCCTCAGCAGTCAACTCCACGATATACTCCTTCATGGCAACCCCCTTATCGAACATGACGACAAGGAGTCGCGCCGAGAATGGCAACCAAGCCAACCCTAATTCCTAGCTGTCACAAAGCACTAGTCGTTGCGAAGTCGCCACAGCGTGCCGTCGGGCCGATCCTCCAGCGTGATTCCCAGTTCGGCCAGGCCGTCCCGGATGCGGTCGGCGATGGCGAAGTTCTTGGCCTTGCGGGCCTCGGAGCGGATGGCC
>JAAZNR010000589.1 GCA_012798155.1 Thermogutta sp.
CAGTCTATACGAGGGGAAACTCTATACGAGGGGAAACTCCGGATGGGCGACTCCGCTCCACGGTAAACGCTCGTCGTGGGCGGGCGCGGCGGCCGCGCTGCCGGGGTAGATCACCGAGACCAGAAACAGCCCGTGGGGCGGAGCGGTGGCGCCGGCGCGCCGCCGGTCGCGCCCATTCAGGACCTCTGAAATCCACGACGCGGGCCGGACTCCGCGCCCCACATCGACCAAGCTGCCCACGATGTTCCGCATCATATTGTAAAGGAATCCGTTCGCCGTCACGTCGATCGTGATGAGGTGAGGAATGCATCGGCTGCGACCGACCCGCAGATCGTGGATGGTACGCACGCTTGTAGCGCGCTGGGATCCCGAGCTTTGGAAGGCCGAGAAATCATGGGTGCCGCGGAGGACTTCGGAGGCTCTTTCCATGGCCGTCGCGTCGAGCGGGCGGGGATAACGCCACACGTAACGCCGCAGAAAGACGTTCGGCAGCGCGGCGTCCGAGAGGAGATACCGATAATGCTTCTGCTTGGCGTCGCGGATGGGGTGGAAGTCGGCGGCGGCCTCGTCGGCCGCGAGAACGATGATATCATCCGGGAGCCGGGCGTTCAGTGCCCTGCGGATGACGTCGGGCGGGAATGCCGTTTCGGTCCGAAAAGCGGCCACTTGCCCCACGGCGTGCACGCCGGCGTCGGTCCTGCCGCTTGCCAAGACCCGGACTTTGCCGCCGATCAACCGGGCCGTTGCCGCTTCCACCGCGTCTTGGATGCTCCGCCCCGACTTTTGGCTTTGCCAGCCGTCGTAGTCCGTGCCGTCGTAGGCTAGTCGCAGTCGAATGCAGCGCATCCCGCCGTTCACTCGAATGCCGGGGGTAGGGGAAGAATGAAAGGCCGGCGGAAAGCGGGCAAGCGACGCGCGGTCATGGCGGCCGCCCTCCCCTGCTCGGCTCTGCTCGGCTCCGGCCTGGTCTTGTCCGCTCTTCCGCGTTTCCGCTTTTCCGTGTTTCCGCCGCTCCCCTTCTTTGCCATTTTGGCTATTTTGTCGCGGAAGGTTCGCCGCGCCGCAGCAGCTCGACGATTTGCACCGCGTTCGTCGCCGCCCCTTTTCGCAAATTGTCGCTGACGCACCAGAATGCGATGCCGTTGGGCGAGGAAAGGTCCTCGCGAATGCGGCCGACGAAGACTTCATCCCGATCGGAGCAGTCCTTGGGCATGGGGTATCGCTTGGCGTTCAAATCGTCCACAACGACCATGCCGGGGAAGGCCGCGAATAGCTCCCGGGCCTTCTCCACCGTGATCTTCTTTTCGGTTTCGACCAGGATCGATTCACTGTGGCAATTGGCGACCGGCACGCGGACGCAAGTGGGACAGATCCGGATCGAATCGTCCTCCAAAATCTTGTGCGTCTCGAAGACCATCTTCAGTTCTTCGGAGGTGTAGCCTTGTTGCTTGGGAGAGCCGATTTGCGGGATCAAATTGAAGGCCAAAGGATAGGCAAAGGTGGTGTTAGTGTAGGAACGACCTTCCAGCGCGGCCTTGGTGCCCTCGATCAAGTCGTGGGTGCCTCCCACCCCTGCCCCGCTGGCGGCCTGGTAGGTGCTGACCACCACGCGCCGGACGCGGCCGAAGTCGTGCAGCGGCTTCAAGGCCACCACCATCTGCGTGGTGGAGCAGTTCGGGCTGGCGATGATGCCTCGATGCCGAAAAGCGGCGTGCGGATTGACTTCGGGAATGACCAACGGGACGTTGGGGTCCATCCGCCATGCCGCGCTCTCGTCCACGACCACGCAGCCCATTTCGACCGCCTTGGGGATGAAGTCCTTGGCCACGTCGTCGGGCGTACTGCTGACGACCAAGTCGATACCCTTGAGGGATTCCGGGCTCAGCTCCAAGACCGGATAATTGCGTCCGCGAAATTCGATGGTTCGCCCTACGGAACGGGCTGAAGCCAGAAAACGATACTCTTCGAACGGCACGGAGCTCGATTCCAAGAGCCGACACATGATACGCCCGACGGCGCCGGTGGCCCCGACTACGGCAAGGGACTGGAACATCATCACCACTCCTGAAGGTGAAATGCGTGCGGTCGAGTTTTAACGGGGATAGATCCCCGGATGATCTCAGAATGGAACGGAATGGAACGCCGCCGAGGTGGCGTATCACCCCCCAGTCCTTCAAACGTCCCTCCGCCGGCCGATTGCCGAAGATTCGCATTTAGGAGGGAAATAGCGGCGCGGAATTAGTCAGTGTATCCGGCATTTGGGGCATGGACAACGGCCCCCGGCCGACGGTTCGCAACCGTGCGCCGCGAATATCCTTTGTGACGGGATCCTTCCTGCGTCTCAGGAGAACTCTTGCCAGGTTGGGGGGGAGGCGCGGCCG
>JAAZNR010000590.1 GCA_012798155.1 Thermogutta sp.
CCGGAAGAGCGTTGGCGGCGGTGACCGGAGTTCGCGTCTCCGCCCGCGCCGCGCTTTCACGTTTCTACTCCGCCCCGGGCAATCTCTCCAGCTCGATGTTACGCGCTCTCCAGCTCGATGTTACGCGAACGGGCACTCACCGGTCTTTACCTTTCCAAGGAGGATGAAAACCAAGGAGGATGAATCGCCATGCCGCATCTCGCTGAGCCGGGAAAGACTCGCATCGGATGGATCGGGACGGGCGTGATGGGAGCCGCCATGTGCGGACACCTGCTGAAGGCCGGCTATCAAGCCGTGGTCTTCAATCGAACCAAATCCAAGGCGGAAGTGCTCTTGGCCATGGGCGCGGAGTGGACGGATTCACCCAAAGCCGTCGCCGAAGCCGCCGATATCGTCTTCTCGATCGTCGGTTTCCCGCATGACGTTCGGGAAGTAATACTGGGAGACCGCGGCGCGCTCGCCGGGTGCAAACCCGGAAACATCATCGTCGATATGACCACCAGCGAGCCGGCCTTGGCCGTCGCCATCGCCGAGAAGGCGGCCGAGCGGGGAGTGGCGAGCCTCGATGCCCCCGTCACCGGCGGCGACGTCGGCGCCCGCGAAGCACGGCTTTCGATCATGGTGGGGGGAGACCGCGCAGCCTACGAGGCGGTGCTACCCTGTCTCCAAGTCATGGGGAAAACGGTCGTCTACCAGGGCGGGCCGGGCAGGGGCCAACACACCAAGATGGCCAACCAAATCCTCATCGCTAGCACCATGGTCGCCGTCTGCGAGGGGCTTTTGTACGCCTATCGCGCCGGACTCGACCTCAATCAGGTGCTGGAATCCGTAGCCTCGGGGTCGGCCGGAAGCTGGTCCCTATCGAACTTGGGCCCGCGGATCATCAGCAACCGCTTCGAGCCGGGATTCTTCGTGGAGCACTTCATCAAAGACATGGGCATCGCTCTGGCCGAAGCCAAGCGGATGGGGTTGTGCCTGCCGGGACTGGCCCTGGCGCACCAGCTCTACCTGTCTCTGGCGGCCTGCGGTCACGCCAAGGACGGCACGCACGCCCTGGAGCTGGCGCTGGCCCGCATGGCCGATATCGATTGGGTGCACCGGAGCGAATGACCCTCGGCCGCCGGCGGCCGTTTGCGCCGGCCGCCTCCCGCCTCAATCCGGCGTCCACGGTTTGCGGTGCTCATAATCGAGCAGGGCGTTGGCCGCTTCGTGATTGGTGAAGCGTTCCTGTTCGGCGTCCCATTCCAAACGGGCGCCTACGGCCAAAGAGATGTTCGCGATCAGGCTGCACGTGGTGGAGCGGTGACCGATCTCCACGTCGGCGTTGGGCATTTCGCGGGACTTCACGCAGTCGAGGAAATTCCGCGCATGGGCCACGGTCATCACGTCGTTTTCGCCCTCTCGAATCTCGACATGGATCGGTTCCATGCGGGGGGCGGCGTCCTGGAATTGACCGCCGCGTTCGGGGATCACGTGCAAGCCGCGGGAACCGATATAGGCCGTGCCCAACGTACCGCGGAGCTCCAGTTCCCCTTGCGCGAGGGCGGGATTCCCGCTCGCTTCATACTGGCCGAAGATCGCTAAACGGCCGGATGCGAACTGAAAAACCGCTTCGGCGGTATCCGGAATGGTGCGGTCGTCCTCCACAGCGAAGCGGCCGCCCATGGCGCAAACCGAGGCCGGGGCCAATTCCCCGGTCAGCCAACGGATCGCATCCAAGTAATGCACGCCCCAGTTGGCCATTTGAGAAGAGTACAAATCCCACCAGCGGAACTTGTAGGGGGTGATGGTGGCCTGGAACGGCCTCTCGGGCCGAGGACCGAGCCACAGATCCCAGTGCAAACCCTCCGGCGGGTCGCCGGGCGGCGCCTTGCCGATGCCCTTCGGATACATATTACTGAGGCGATAGGCCCGGCTGACCGTAACCTTGCCGATCTTGCCGCTTCCGATCAGCTCGGCGGCTTGGGCGTACAGCTTGGAAGACCGCCGATGCGTCCCCACTTGCACCACGCGCTGATATCGGCGAGCCGCCTGCACCATCTTGCGCCCCTCGACCACTGTGATCGAAAGGGGCTTCTCGACGTAAACGTCCTTGCCCGCCCGGCACGCCCAAATGGTCTGCACGGCATGCCAATGGTCGGGCGTGCAGATGACGACCGCGTCGATATCCTTGCGGTCCAGGATTTCCCGAAAATCGACGGTCGTATCCGCTTTGGCCGGCAGTTTTTCCTGGGCCCGATCCAAATACGGCTCGAACACGTCGCAGATCGCCGCCACTTCCATATCTTGATGCCGCAGGAAGGCATCGAGGACCTGGCCGCCGCGGTTCCCCACCCCGATGAACCCCAGTCGGATTCGATCGTTGGCGCCCCAAGCACGGCCCGCCGACAACGCGCTAAAAACCGCCGCGCCGGCGGTACCTGCCGCGCCGGCTTTGGCGAAATCACGGCGATTCATCCGCGGCAAAGTCATGGTTCGGTTCCTCCCGGCGACGATTCGGACGGGGACAGAGAAACACACCGGTCGTTGGACTCTTGGCAAGGCCCTACATTCACGCCACGCGCCGACCCTCGCGGTCCTCTTGCGGATTGGCGGGCGCCCCGATCTTCGCGATGGCGGATCGCATATCGGTGTCGGCCTGGATGTTCTTGAGCCGGTAGTAATCCATCAGCCCGAGCTTCCCGCTGTCGAAGGCGTCCGCCAGTGCTTGGGGGACCTCCGCTTCCGCTTCCACGAGTTTGGCTCGGCTTTCCTCGATCAAGGCCAGGTTCTCTTGCTCGGCCGCCACAGCCATGGCGCGGCGGCTTTCCGCCTTGGCTTGAGCCACCCGCATGTCGGCCTCGGCTTGATCGGCTTGCAGGCGGGCGCCGATGTTCTGCCCCACGTCGATATCCGCGATGTCGATGGAGACGATTTCGAAGGCCGTTTGACGATCCAGACGCCGGCCCAGCACCGCCTTGGAAATCCGATCGGGGTTTTCCAGCACCTCGAAGTGCGTCTCGGCCGAGCCGATGGCGCTCACGATGCCCTCACCCACCCGGGCGATGATCGTTTCCTCGGTGGCCCCGCCGATCACCTGGAGGATATTGGCGCGAACGGTCACGCGGGCCTTCACCTTGAGCTGGATGCCGTTCTTCGCCACGGCGTCTAGGGATTCCTTGCCGGACCCCTTCTTGGGACAATCGATGACCTTGGGATTGACGCTGGTTTGCACGGCCTCCAAGACGTCGCGGCCTGCCAGGTCGATGGCCGTCGCCAAGCGAAAATCCAGCTCGTTCATCTTGGCGTGCCGGGCGGCGATCAGCGCCCGAATCACCTGGTTGACGTTCCCGCCCGCCAAATAATGGGCTTCCAAGGCCTTGCTGGTCACGCCTTCGCGGTCGGTGATGCCGGCTTGGACGGCCATGATCTTGGCCCGCACGATGACATCCGGCCGGACCTTGCGAAAACTCATCCCCAGCAGGTCCAGGATGCCGATCCCCGCCCCGGTGGTCTTGCACTGAATCCACAAGCGGAAGAACTTGGCGAAGACCGCCAAAATGACCAAGCCGACGACGATCACGGCCAGGATCAGAAAAAGCGTCATGATGCGTGCGAAATCGGCGTCCTGGGCAAAAATCGGCATGGTCTCACCCTGAGCAATCATGACATTCGCGAATCGACCGCTTCCAGACCTCCGCGGCGAGGCGGCCGGTCGTCACAACCACCGCCAAGGCTTGCTCCTAAGCATATCCCCCGGCAGGGAGAAAAGCTACACCCGCTTGCGCTGCCCGCCGCCTTCGGGCAGGTTCAGCCGGGCAATCCCATGACGCTCACTCCCCGCGAAAGGGATCGACGTCGGAGCTGGGTAACGGCTGCGTCCAAGGATCGCCGTCTTCGCCGACCAGGGCGATGTCATCGACGGCTCGAACCACCAACCACGTCCCTTGCAGGGAGACGACCTTGACTTTTCGGCCGACATCGATGGCGGTTCCCTCGCTGAGGGCGTCGTACGAGCGGCCGTTGATCTGGACCACGCCCGCCGGCAGCATGGGCGTCTTGACCTCCCCGATCTTTCCCACGAGTTCCCGCAGCCGGTGAAGAAGCGGGTTATCGGGCAACGTGTCCGCCGCCTCCGGCTCTTGCAGCATGATTTTCTTTCCCACGCTGATGCGGGGCCAGACCTTGATGAACAGCACCAAGAAGACGGGGATGCCCACCACCGTCGCCAGCAACAAACCCATCCCCAGGGCCTGAGAGTACCAGAACCCCAACACGATGGACGCCGTCGCGGAGGCCACCGCCAAGAACGTGAGAACTCCGTACGAGACGAAGAAAAGCTCCAAGAAGGCGAAGAACAATCCAGCCAGCAAGAGCAATACGGGCCAGATCCAAGTATCCATGAATTCCCTCTTCAGCGGAAGTCGGGAATGTGCTTACCGAATGCCGCAGGGCGTCAACAGGCTTGAGACGTAGGAAGCGGTCGCTTGAATTCCGCCGGCCGGCTCTTCCCGCAATTTCAATCTAGCAGTAGCCCCAAAGTTCCTCAAGCGCCGGCGAAGGCCGATCGTTCCGCAAGACGAAACCGCTTGACATTTCCGCGCGGCGGCTCATAATCCACCGCGTCGTCCTTGAGAATCCCGCA